>JAFNZJ010000122.1 GCA_017382915.1 Clostridia bacterium
AGATACTAAAAAGAATAAAAATACAAAAAGCTGCCTTAGGCAAAAAAGCTTAAAATCTTCACTCACCTTGGGCGCGGTGCAGTTTGGCAGGGCAAGGCGTGCAAGCGACAGTGAAAACCCAAAGGACTCTCTGGCCGACAGTATAATGGCAATGGCCGATATTACGGCAGGCGGTATAAGTATAAGCAGGTTAAAAACTATGCCCATAAGCCCAAAGTTACAACAGGTGTAGCTCATAATAATTCCGTAGGTGGCACCTCTTAGCGCAATAATGGCGGGGGATATAACTGCCCCAATCATTGAACTGCCCGCTAAAAAAACCGCCGCCGCATAGGGCAACTGCCTAAAAAAGGATGAGATAAAGTTGCTGCCAAAACCGCTTTTAAACTCACTGTATATTTCGTTAAACTCTTTGTAATAATACACTCCGCTTTCATTATTATATTTAAAAAATAAAACTCCGGCTAAAATACCAATTATGTAGCATATTATTATAAAAATAAGTGAATTGTTTTGGTTAACAACCTCAATGAAATTTTTTCTTCCGCTTTTTGGGGCAATAATCTTTATCATAATTTTTCCTGCCTTTTTAAAATTTATCCTTTTAAAATATATGCCTGTACAAAAAGCGTTATACCTTGAAAAAACGGCAAAAAAAGAGTATAATATTTTTAATAAGTGAGTTAGGGAGAAATTTAATGCGAATGTTAGAAAATATAAGCCCCAAAAGGGTTATGGCTTTTTTTGAAGATATTTGCGGTATTCCGCACGGCAGTGGTAATACTAAAGCCATTGGTGATTACTGCATAAATAAGGCGCAGCAAATGGGACTTACTGCCTTAAAGGATGCTATGGGCAATGTAGTTATTAAAAAGCCCGCATCAAAGGGGTATGAGGACCACCCCGCAGTAGTTTTACAGGCCCACCTTGATATGGTTTGCGAAAGGGTAGAAAACAGTAGCTTTGATTTTGAAAAAAGCGGGATTGAAATAGCGGTAGAGGGCGATTATATCACAGCAAACGGCACCACCCTTGGCGGTGATGACGGCATAGGTATGGCAATGGCACTTGCCGTTTTAGAGGATAGTTCACTTAAGCATCCGCCCATTGAAGCCCTTTTTACGGTGGATGAAGAAACAGGTATGTTTGGCGCCGCAGGTCTTGATGCAGGTCTTGTTTCTGCCCGCAGGATGATAAATATTGACTCCGAAGAGGAGGGTGTGCTAACCGTAAGCTGTGCGGGTGGCGCATCGGTGGCAATAAGCCTTGCCCTTGATAAGCAAAAGGTAAATATGCCCTGCTATGAAGTGGCGGTTAGCGGTTTGCTTGGCGGTCATTCAGGCGTTGAGATTGATAAAGACAGGTATAACGCCAATATTTTGCTTGGTGAATTTTTAAAGGGTGTTAATGCGCCGTATAATATCATAAGCATTATGGGTGGCAGTAAAGAAAATGCAATACCCGCCTTTGCAACACTTAAAATTGCCACAGAATATGACCTTGTTGGTTTGGCAGAAAGCTTTGTAAGCCAAAAGGTAAAGGAAAATGAACCCGATTTAAAAATTACCGTTACCAAAATAAATAATAGCAATGATGGTTTTTCATCTGCGGCATCACAAAAAATAACCGACCTTTTATATGGTCTTAAAAACGGCGTTATAAAAATGAGCCAAAGTATAAAGGGGCTTGTGCAAACCTCACTTAACCTTGGTATATTAAGGGCTAACGACGGTCAGTTTACCGCCAATATTTCGGTGCGTAGTTCGGTTAATGATGAAAAAATAAGCCTTATAAATGAACTTAAGGCTTATGCCGCAAAATTTGGTGCTACGGCAACCGACAGCGGTTATTACCCCGCATGGGAATACCTTGAAAATTCATACCTAAGGCAGGTAATGGTTGACTGCTTTGAGCAGCAGTTTGGCAAAAAGCCGATTGTTGCGGCAATACACGCAGGGCTTGAATGCGGACTGTTAAGTGAAAAATTAAATGGGCTTGATGCCGTTTCATTTGGACCTGATATGGTTGGAATTCATACCCCTAATGAAAAGCTCAGTATTTCATCCACCCAGCGCTCATATAAATATTTGTGCAAGGTTTTAGAAAATCTTTAAAGATGCAACAAAACACCCACAGTTTTAAAACTATGGGTGTTTTTTTAGTTAAAGTTTAATTGTATTGGCCCAGCGGTGGGCGGTAACACTGTCTGTGAGCGGGGTGTATTTGTCAACAATAACCCTGCGGGCTTTGTTTAGCGTAGGCTCTACAAAGGTTGTTTTAAGTGCAACCGTCTGTTTGCCCGCCTTAGAGTTGTTTGCATATTTAATATTTCGTATAAGGGCGGGTGTAAATTCGGCCAAGGTTGCAATAAGGGTAATAATCGGGCCAAGCTCAGGCGCATCAAACATACTGCCCGTGAATTCGGTAAGCAGTGCGGGTGCAAGAGCCAGTAAAAATGTGCCGCCAATACTTTTTATAATGCCAAAATCCCACATACACCTTTTGTGTAGCGCAACCGATGCCGCAATGCCCCAAATTACATAAAGCGCAGGGCTGTCAAGGCTCAAATCAAAAAACATTAAAACGCTTACCACAAGGGCTATAAGGGTTGCAATGAAATGAATAGGTCCATCGGTATATCCGCCCGAGCGGTTTTTTAAAGCAGCATATTTGTGGTATTTTGCAGGGTCGCTTGATTTAAGCACATCGGCGGCATATTTTTGTGGGCTGCCGATTTCACTTTTGAATTTGGCATAAATCTGCTGGTATTTTTTTACCTTTTTATATTCTTCATAGCAGGCATCATCAAACAAAGCGTAGTTTAAATATTCTAAAGCCATAGCAAAATCATCTTTTTTAAGGGCGCTTTTTGCGGCCGTTAGAGATGTTTCTGCAACCTTTACTTTTTCGTTTGCAAGTTTAAAATATTTAATTGCCGATTCATAGTCTTTGCTTTTTAACGCATCCTCCGCCATGGGTATGTATTCGGATGTAGTGTGAATTTTACCTGCGCGCATAAAAACATACTGGACCTTGGCTTTGCGGTCAGAGTTTGAATATTTCATAACCTCATCGCAATATTTACAACTGCTCCTGTTCCAGTGCAAAATGCAGTATTTAACCGTATGAATATCGGTTGCATTATAATGCGTAAGCAGCTTGTAATAGCACAGCTCGCCATATTCCTCACTGCCGGGAGTGTACTGCTTTTCAAGGGCTTCAATCATCTGCCTTGCCTTTTCAAAATCTCCGCGGCGAATGGTAAAATCAAGGTCATTTAAAAGTTTATTATCCATTGATTTGCCGCTCCGTTATACTGGCTTATTTTTACGGCAAATGTTGATTAAATAACAGGCAATGAAAAGTGCCGTAAAAATACCGGTTATGGGGCTGTCAATGGGGGTGTGGCTAAGATTTACACCCATAATAACCAAAACAATAATTGTAGGCAGTGATGATGCGGCGGTAAAAAGTACCGCAGTAACACCAACTGCAATAAGTCGGCGGTAACCCGTACTTCTTGAAAGACCGCATATAGCCTTGCTGAAAAACAGTATAAAAATAAGGGTTGAAACCAGCATTAGCACATCAAACATATTTTCAGATATATTTGACATACCTGTAAGACCAATAAAGGATGTCATAAGTCTGATTACCAGGCAAAGCACCAAAAATACCGAAAGACCAAAGTGCGGATTTTTTTCTAAAATAATGCTAAGCCCAAAATAAATAAATACCGCACCCGCAATGGGTAAAAGTAAAAGACGCAGTGTTAAAAGAATTTGCGGTACCGATATTAACCCTTCGGTGCCAAGCAGAGGCTCAATAATATGGGCAACACCTGCAAGTATAGCCGAACCCCCCACAAGGTATGACGGGGTAGGTACAGGGTCAATTTTTTCTTTTTTGCTTAAAAAAATCATCATACCCGAAAGGGCAATAAGCAAAACTGCAAGTACGGTAAGGGCGGTGCCAATGCCCTCTAATCCGGTTATAAAAAAGCCTGTTTTATTGTCGGTTAAAAACATAAGCTGAATAGTGCGTATAATAACAACCGAAATAAGGCTAAAGGCCGAAAAAACAAAAAGCCTTTGATGCTTCAATTTTTCTACCCCCCTTAAATTTCACCAAGAGATAATGCCTTTAGGTAGGCGTTTATAAATCCGTCAAGGTCACCGTCCATAACGGCGTTTATGTTGCCGTTTTCGGCGCCGGTTCGGTGGTCTTTTGCCAGTGTGTAGGGCATAAATACATAGGACCGTATTTGTGAGCCCCAGGCAATTTCTTTTTGTACACCCTTAATATCCTCAATTTTATCCAAATGCTCGCGCTCTTTAATTTCTATCAGCTTTGATTTAAGAATTTTAAGGGCAACCTCTTTATTTTGGTGCTGACTGCGTTCATTTTGGCAGGCAACAATAATACCTGTTGGTATGTGGGTTATGCGTATTGCCGATTCGGTTTTATTAACATGCTGACCACCCGCACCGCCCGAGCGGTAGGTGTCAATTTTAAGGTCTTCGGGGCGTATTTCAATGGCGGTGTCATCATCAATTTCGGGCATAACCTCAAGCGACGCAAAGGATGTGTGTCTTCTGCCCGATGAATCAAATGGCGATATTCTAACAAGCCTATGAACGCCTGCCTCACCCTTTAAATAGCCGTAGGCGTTTATACCCTCAAATGAAAGGACGGCGCTTTTAAGACCCGCCTCTTCACCATCTAAAAAGTCAAGCATTTTAACCTTAAAGCCGTGAGCCTCACCCCAGCGGGTGTACATTCTAACAATCATTTCGGCCCAGTCCTGTGCCTCGGTGCCGCCTGCACCCGCGTGGAAGGTAAGTATTGCATTTTTACTGTCATACTCACCGTTCAAAAGGGTTGAAAGTGTGGCGGCTGAAAGACCTTTTTCAAACTCCTCTACACCGGAAGTTATTTCATCTAAAAGTGAAATATCCTGCTCCTCATCGGCAAGCTCAATAAGGGTTAACAAATCTTCAAACTGTGTGCGAACACCTTCACCAAGCGCTACCTTGCCCTTTTTTGCGCTTATATTTTTTAGTATTTCGCCCGAGCGCTTTTGGTCATCCCAAAAGCCGTCGGCGGTGGTAAGGGTCTCAAGTTCGGCTATTTCACCCTTAAGGGTATCAAGGTCAAGTGCCTCTTCAAGAGATTTAACCTCATCCCTATACCCCTCAAGCCTAAGCTTTAGTTCTTCAAATTCTAACATAGTTACTCCTTATTCGGTAACGGTCGCTAAAAAAGCCACCCAATTATTATTTACAATTTTTTCTACTATTTTATAACCGCGGTTTATAAGTGCGGCTTCAACCTCATCGGCCCTAATGTCAATAATGCCGGAGCATAAAAAGTATCCGTTTTTATTCATACGCCTTTTGGCCGAGTCTGACAAGGCTATTATGGCATCGGCAACGATGTTTGCCACCACTATATCAAAGGTGTCGGTTATTTCTTCATCCAAATTGCCTAAAATGTATTTTGCCTTATCACTAACGCCGTTAAGGACGGCATTTTCTTTGGCAACCTTTACGGCAACGGGGTCAATGTCAACACCAACCACATCCTTTGCGCCAAGCAAAACTGCGGCAATGGAAAGTATGCCGCTGCCCGACCCAATATCAAGCACAGTCATATCGGGTGTTACCAGTTTTTCCAGTGCTTCAAGGCACATTGAAGTGGTTGCGTGGGTGCCTGTACCAAATGCGGCGCCCGGGTCAATGTTCAGTACAACCCTGCCGTTTACATTGTTATATTGCTCCCAACTGGGGCAAATGCAAAGGCGTTTGCCAATTTCGGTGCATTTAAAAAACTGCTTCCAGTTATTTTCCCACTCCTCTTCGGAAATATCAGTTTTACAAAGCTCAAACGGAATATCAAGTGCTTTAAGCCTTTCGGTGATATATTCGGTGCTTTCGGTGGGGTTAACCTCTTTAGAAAGGTAAATATGAATTATTGAATGGGTGCGGTCACTTTTTACAAGCTCCTCATCAATAAGGTCAATGTGGGCTATTTCTAAAGCGCCCTGCTCCAAATCGGAATAATCTTCAATATAAATGCCGTGTGATACGGTCATATTTGCTATTGCGGCGGCCTGCTCAGTAGCGGCGGTCGGCACCTTAATTTTTATTTCGGTCCAGTCCATAAAAATCTCCCTTAAAGAATGGTTATATACTTAATAAATATAACATAGCTTGGGTTTTATTGTCAACCAAACGGCATAAAAAATATAAATAAAACCCCTTGAATATAAGAATTAAAAGTGGTATAATGTTTTTATTAAAAATAAAGGGTGATAGGTATGAAAAATAAAGGTCAAATTTTAAATATGGTGCTTTCGGCACTTTTTGCCGCCATGATAGCGGTTTTTGTTGCCTGGTTTTTTCATATACCCGTTGTTATAGGTAGTCATTCGGCCTACATACATTTTGGTGATGCCTTTATATTTTTAGCGGCATCACTACTGCCCACGCCCTATGCGGTGGCGGCGGCAGGCATTGGCGGTGCGCTGGGTGATGTTTTTTGCGGCGCTCCGCACTGGGCACCCTTTACCCTTATAATAAAAATCTTGGTGGCATTGATGTTTACCGCCCGCGGTGAAAAGGTGCTTTGCCGCCGCAACCTGCTTGCTGTAATACCCGTTATGTTAATAACGGTTGGCGGGTATTACTTGGCTGAGGCGGTTATAGCAGGCAACCTTTTGGCGCCTATTGTATCGGTATGGGGTAATGTGGTGCAGGTAATAGGCAGTATGGCAATTTATATTGCCCTTGGTGCCGTAACCCAGCGACTAAAAATAAAAAACCTTATAAAATAAAAATAAAGGCTTGACTGATTTTTTCAGTCAAGCCTTTTTTTATAACGAAAACCACGCGATAGTCGCGTGGTTCAAAAGAGGTTAACCGATGAACAAAAAACGAAATAGGGTTTATTACAAAAAGAAAAATGTTTTGTAATGCTTTGATTTAGCACAAAAGTTTTTGAGGAAGCCT
>JAFNZJ010000123.1 GCA_017382915.1 Clostridia bacterium
ATAAGTATTCAGTTTCAAGTGAAAATAAACATTTTACTTCGCTTGATGGTGTTTTATATAACAAAAATTTAACCGAAATTGTTAGCGTGCCTATTGGTAAGGATGTTGAAAACTACGTTATGCCTGACACAGTTACCAAAATAGGGGATGAAGCATTTGATTCAACAGATGTCTCAAACATAACCTTTTCAAAAAACCTAACCGAAATAGGTCAAGCAGCATTTGCTTATTGTCAAAGGCTTGAAAGCATAACTATTCCAAATACTGTTAAAAGAATTGGCGGCTCGGCATTTACGGGTTGCTATTCGCTGAAAAACATTTCATTCCCTGACAGCGTTGAAGAAATGGGCGCTGAAGTTGTTTATAATACCGCATATTATAGTGATAGCGCTAATTGGCAAAATGGCGCTTTGTATGTAAATAACCACCTTGTTTGTGTGGATGGCAGCCTAATATCAGGCGAATTTGCGGTAAAAGAAAACACTAAAACTATTTCAAACCAGGCCCTATATATGGTTAATGGTCTAACCCAGGTTACAATGCCTGACAGTGTTGTGGGTATAGGTGAGCATGCCTTTGGCAGTTGTGAAAATCTTAAAGAAATTAAACTGTCAAAAAACATTAAAATAATAGGCTCCTCTGCTTTTGATGGTTGTGATAGCCTTATAAGTATAACCCTGCCGGGCAGTCTTACAGCAATTAAAGACCATGCTTTTGCTAATTGTGATGCTTTAGAAACTGTGGTTATTGAAAATGGACCTACCTATATTGGTGAAGCGGCTTTTGATTTATGCGTAAACCTTAAAAACATAAATATACCGCCAAGCATTCAGCGTATTGAAAAGTACGCCTTTTTAGAGTGTTCTTCACTTGGTAACATACAGTTTAATGAAGGCCTTCAAAGTATTGGCTATGGCGCATTTTTTATGTCAGGCCTTAGCGGTAATATAGTAGTGCCAAATAGCGTTACCGTTTTGGACTATGGCTGTTTTTCTTTAACTCCTATAGAAAGCCTTATAGTAGGCAACGGCGTTAAGGAAATCTGCACCGCCATTTGCCAAATGTGTGGCAACCTTAAAATTCTTATTTTGGGTAGCGGTGTTACAACTATTGGTGAATCTGCATTTGTTTTAACCGGTTTAAAAAGTATAACATTACCCAGCCGCCTTACCGAAATTAAACGCGGTGCATTTGCAGCAACTAATTTAACCGATATTTATTATAAAGGTACCCAAAACACCAAAAATCAAATAACAATTGACCCCGATGGCAACGAAATTTTGGACGAGGTAACATGGCATTTAAGCGACTATGTTTTGGGTGATATAAACGCAAGCGATGCCGAGCCCGATTTAGATGATGTTGTAGCCTTGGCGCAAATCGTTGCCGACTGGCAAGGGGTGGCACATAACCCCAAAACGCTGGATGTTAACGGCGACGGTAGCGTTAACATTGATGATGTGGTACTGCTTGCACAGTATGTTGCCGGTTGGGGCGTCGGTTTAAAATAGATTATAAATAAGGGGATGCTTTGTTATGCCAAATATAAAAGGTCTGCACCATGTTTCAATTAAAACAAAGGGAGCTGAACAGTTTAGTAAAACAGTACAGTTTTACCGTGACTTGCTTGGACTGCCTGTTATAAGGCAGTGGCAAAACGGTGACACATTGGGCGCTATGATAAATGCAGGTAATACCATTATTGAGCTTGGCTCCAACGCGGGCGATGTAGAGCATAGTGTAAGCGCTATAAGGCATATTGCCCTTGGTGTGGACAGTGTTGATGAGTGTGTTGACCTTGTCAGCAACGCAGGCTATGAAATTATTATTCAGCCAAAAAATGTTGAAATTCCATCCGACCCCGTTTATAGGGTGCGAATAGCCTTTTGCATTGGCGCCGCCGGTGAAGAAATTGAATTTTTTGAAGAACTTTAAACAATATTGCATTAACACGGTGGTGTGCTTTTTTGCACACCACTGTGTTTTTTTTTTATAACGAAAACCACGCGATAGTCGCGTGGTTCAAAAGAGGTTAAC
>JAFNZJ010000124.1 GCA_017382915.1 Clostridia bacterium
ATTATCCACTTGTAATTTTTGACAGTTTATTGTACAATAATATTATAAATAAAAGGGAGGTAAATTTAATGCCAAATAATAATTCTTTTAAACTTCTTTCAAAGCGTAAAAATTTGTTTTTAAGGCTTTCAAAGGGTCACTTTGCAACCAGCCACAGCCATATCAATTATTATATTGATGTTACCACCCAAAAAACCCGCCTTTCTGAGGCAAAAGCCGTTGCTGAAGAGCTTGTTACCTATTATCAAAGCAACACTATTGTTGATACAATTTTGTGCCTTGACGGTACTCAGGTAATAGGCACCTGCCTTGCTAATGAGCTTACCGAGGCTGGCTTTGCCAATATGAATGCCCACCGTACAATTTATGTTGTTACACCTGAGCATACTTCGGGCAGTCAGCTTTTGTTCAGAGATAATTTAGCACCTATGATAACCGGCAAAAATGTCCTTATATTAGAGGCATCTATCACCACCGGTTACACCGCCGAGGCCGCTATTGAGGCCGTTAAGTACTATGGCGGTACCGTTAGCGGTGTTGCGGCTATATTTACATCACTTGATGAGTGCGGCGGTTACCCCGTGCGCGCCACCTTTGAGCTTAAGGATTTACCCGATTATGAATCCTACTCATCACACGAGTGCCCGCTTTGTAAACAGGGTGTTAAAATTGATGCGTTAGTAAATAGCTTTGGCTATTCAAAGCTTTAATAGCAAATATTTAAGGAGAACAAATAAAAATGGAAGCATTAACATCTTGGCTCGCAACATGGGCCTCTCGCGTGGCAGATATGACTGCAACCGACTGGATTTCAATGGTAGCAATGTGGGCCATTGGCGGAATACTTATTTTTCTTGCCATAAAGAAGGATATGGAGCCTACCCTTTTACTTCCCATGGGTTTTGGCGCAATAATTGTTAACCTGCCGGGCGTAGCCCAAAAGGTGGTTGATGCCGCAACAGGTAAGGTTACCTACAGTTTTGGCCCCTTAAGTGAGCTTTTTGGTGCAGGTATTGCCAATGAGCTTTTCCCACTTATTCTTTTTATAGGTATAGGTGCAATGATTGACTTTGGTCCGTTGCTTACCAACCCTAAACTTATGATATTTGGTGCGGCAGCACAGTTTGGTATATTCTTTACCTTTGCTATGTCATCAATGTTCTTTGATTTTAAGGATGCACTTTCAATTGGTGTCATCGGCGCAGCAGACGGTCCTACATCCATAGTAGTTGCAAATGAGCTTGGCTCAACCTATGTTGGTGCAATAATGGTTGCGGCATATTCATATATGGCGTTGGTGCCCATTATCCAGCCCCCTGTTATTAAGCTGCTTACCACTAAAAAAGAGCGCTTAATCCGTATGCCTTATGAGCCAAAATCGGTTTCAAAAACCACCAAGATTTTGTTCCCCATTATCATTACCGCAGTAGTTGGTATTGTTGCCCCCGATTCGGTTTACCTTGTAGGATTTTTAATGTTTGGTAACCTTATTCGTGAATGTGGCGTTTTAAATTCCCTTTCAGAAACCGCACAAAAGGTGCTTGCCAACCTTATTACCATTTTCCTTGGTATCACCATTGCAACCAAAATGTATTATGCAGACTTCCTTAAAACCGAGACTCTGCTTATATTAGGTCTTGGCCTTGTTGCATTTATTATTGATACAGCAGGCGGCGTTTTATTTGCTAAGCTGCTTAACCTGTTTATGAAGAAAAAGGTTAACCCCATGATTGGTGCCGCAGGTATTTCGGCATTTCCTATGTCGGGTCGTGTTGTTCATAAGCTTGGTCTTGAGGCTGACAATCAAAACTTCCTGCTTATGCACTCAATGGCGGTTAACGTGTCGGGCCAGATTGCATCGGTTATTGCCGGTGGTATAATACTAAGCTTTGGCCTTGGCGCACTTTAATAGGGGGTAGTTGATATGTTAAATTTAATTAAACTTGCTTTTAACCCCATGAATTTTGTTAATAACCTTGGTTATTTGGGCGTAGGTATGCTTATAATAATTCTTGTTATGGCGGTTATTATTGGCGCCACCGCACTGCTTAACAAAATCACAGGCGGCAAATAAAATAAAAAGTTTAAGCGGTGGGCAAATGCCCGCCGCTTTTTTATTGTAGAAGTTATTTTTTTGTGGTATACTAATTTAAGTAGGGAGGTTTATTTTTATGAAGCTTAATTATAAAAGAACCGTTTTAATAGGCTTTGCCTTTATGTCAATACTCTGCTTTTGGCAGTTTTATGACCAGGTAATACCCTATTTGTTAGAGAATAAATTTGGACTTAACACACTTACCGCCAACTCAATTATGGCGGTGGATAATGTTTTGGCAATATTTATGCTACCCATTTTTGGTGCCATTTCTGACAAAACACGCACCCGACTGGGCAAACGCACACCATACATTTTATTTGGTACCCTTGCTTCGGTTACACTTCTTGTAATACTTGGCATATTTAATGAATTATCTTCATTTTGGGGCTTTATTATAACCCTTTTTGCTCTGCTTTTTACTATGGCGGTTTACCGTACACCCGCCGTTGCCTATATGCCCGATGTTACCCCCAAACCACTTAGAAGTAAGGCAAACGCCATTATAAATTTGGTGGGCTATATTGGTGGTATTTTTGCTACCGGACTTATGATGTTTATGCTTAAAAGTGAAAAGGCGGCAGATGGCTCATCACTTTACAGCAAGGACCAAAGCTTTTTACCGGTATTTTTAATAATTGCGGCATTTATGCTTATTTCGGTAATCATAATGGTGCTTACCATTAAAGAAAATAAACTTCTTAATGAGACCAATATTAAAGACGACGATGAACAGGCTCAAGCCGGCGGCGGTAAATTGCCCCGCCCCGTATTTAAAAGTCTGGTTTTAATACTGCTTTCGGTATTTTTGTGGTTTATGGCATACAATGCCGTTACCACCGCCTTTTCAAGGTACTGTGTGGAGGTTTGGCAGACCGACCTTGGCACATCATCAAGCTATTTGCTGGTGGCAACCATAGCCGCAATAGCCGCCTTTGTTCCGCTTGGCTTTTTATCGGGCGCGGTTGGTCGCAAAAACACCGTTTTGCTTGGCATAACCCTTATGACCGTTTGTTACATCATTGCAATATTTATTAAAAGCCAAACCCCCATTATGTATTTGATATTCGGTCTTGTTGGTATTGGCTGGGCGGCAATAAATGTTAATTCCTTCCCAATGGTTGTTGAAATGTGCAGTGGCGCCGATGTTGGCAAATACACAGGCTTTTATTACACATTTTCAATGGCGGCGCAAATAACCACACCCTTACTGTCAGGCTTTTTAATTGATAATTTGGGCTTTGGTTATTCGGTTCTGTTTCCATACGCGGTGGCATTTTCGGTGCTTTCATTTATAACCATGTCACTTGTAAAGCACGGCGACCAAAAACCAGTTCGTAAAGGCTCACTGCTTGAAAACTTTGATGTGGAGGATTAAACCTTGCTGGCAGTTTATATAACCCTTGGTCTGATTTTTGTTATAACACTTTTGGTGCTGTTTTTATGCTTTCCTCAAAAAAGCAAAAAAGCAAATGAGTTAAAGGGTCTTTATATAGCCCATAGGGGGCTACATAATAATGATAACGGCATACCCGAAAACAGTCTTTTGGCATTTAGCAAGGCAATTGAAAAAGGCTATGCCATTGAAAACGATATTCATTTGACCGCCGATGGCAGGGTGGTGGTTTTTCACGATGATACATTGCTTCGTGTTTGCGGAACTTCCAAGCGTCCCGAAGATATGACCCTTGATGAAATAAAAGAGTGCAGTCTTTTTGGCACAGACCAAAAAATACCCACCCTTGAGGAGTGCCTGGAGTTAATTGATGGCAAAGTGCCCCTTTTAATTGAGTTTAAAAGTGATAGTTTAATAAGGGCAGATGCCCTTTGTGCCGCCGCAAATAATATCTTAAAGAATTATAAGGGCAAATATTTTATACAGTCATTTTACCCCTTTATTTTAAGGTGGTACCGTAAAAACAACCCCACCGTTTTACGCGGTCAGCTTGCCACCGCCTTTAAGGGTGAGACACTGCACCGCCGCCTTTTAGGTTTAATGCTTTTTAATTTTATTGGCAGACCGCAGTTTATATCATATGAGCACATTTATAAAAACAGCTTTATGCGCCGACTTGCAGTAAAGCTGGGCGGCTACCCCGTAGGGTGGACCTTTTTAAAAAAAGAAGAAATTGAGGCATCAAAAAAAGATTTCAAGGCATTTATCTTTGAGAACTTCGAACCTGAAAATAAAAAAGAATTTTTAGGAGAATAATTATGAAAAGTAGATTTTTAAGGTTTTTGAAAAAATATTGGTTTTGTTTTTTGGTAAGTGCAATAATTGTTGGCGGTATTCCTTTTTCCGCTCATTTTTCGGATTTATATGAACACGGTGGCGATAACGTGTCATTTGATTTTCATGATGACTATCTTATTTTAATAATGCCGTTGTTTTCTTTAATATATGGCTGTTTGTCATATGCTATATTAAAAAAAGCGTGGCTTCAGCAATTAATTTTATTTGTAATTGCCTTTATCTATTGGTTTGGTTTTGATATGAAAAAACTAGAATGGTCAGGCACTTACATATGCTCGGTTGAACCCATAATATTTTCTTTAATTGGAACCGGGATAACCGCATTTATTTGTTGGATAATAAGAGAAATGAAGGAAAATTATAAATAGATAATATTGTTTAAACAAAACACCGAGAGTTAATTAAATCTCGGTTTTTTTACATATCAGGTGTTATATGGTTTAAAATTCTTTCAATTCCTGCTTTGTCAACCTCGCGTGGGTTGGAGGGTGTACAGGCATCTTCCAAGGCTGAATTTATAATGTTTTCCTTTTCCTTTTCAAACTGTTCGGGGGTAACACCTGCATCCCAAAGGGTGGCGGGCATATCCATACGGCGCATCATGTGCTGAATTTCCTCAATAAGGCTTTCCACCGCAATGCGTACATTGTCGTGCGGCAGACC
>JAFNZJ010000125.1 GCA_017382915.1 Clostridia bacterium
CTGAAGAACAAAAAGCCCAAACAGGCAAAGAGTTAAAATGTAATAAAGGTGTGAATGATACTTTTCAATATAATTTATCATAAGCTATTCACCCTGTGCATTGCCCTGACCCGAAAAATAGGTTATAACCATAACATCGCGAATTTCCGCAAAGTCAACAACGGGTGTAATAACAGCATAAAGAGCGGTGTTATAGGTTTCATTATGAACGCTGTCTACCGTACCTATTAAAATGCCTTCGGGGAAGACACCACCGCCCGATGTTACAATATAGTCACCGCTTGCCACCTCAGATGAACGCAGTAGATTATTAAGTCTGGTTTTGCCTTTTTCGGCCAAAGCCAGCTCACCCGATATAATACCTGCATCACGGGTGCGGCGGTCGGCACCGCCACAGCTAATGGCGGTGTCTATTACGGTGGTTACCTTTGAAAATGATGGGTTGACCTCAGATATGTAGCCAACCAAACCCGCATCGGTAATAACGGGGTCGTTAAGGCTAATACCCTGCAGGCTACCCTTGTTAATGTTAAATGAGCCGTATGGGTCGTCGGCATTGCGTGAAATAAGCATAGCAGGTTGCATAAGGTAGTCGGGATTTTGCTCCTTAATGCCGTAGTATTTTTTATACATTTCATTTTCCTGCAAGGCTTTTTCATAATCTAAAAGCTTGTTTGTAAGGTCGTTTACCTCAGATTTAAGTGAAGATGTTTCAAGCATAAGCTCCTCGTTTGAGCCAACCTTTGCAAACAGGTCGCTAAACCAGTTGCCCACGCTTTGAAAGGCCCCCGAAACCGATGAGGTTATGGAGCCCAAAATGCTGTTTTGCGGTGAAAAAACACTTCCAATAATGCCGCCTATAATGGACAGCACAAGAAGGCAGGATGTAACACCCAGCATAATTTTAAATTTTTTGCTTCTAAAGAAAAATCGCAAGGCATTTCACCCCTAAAACATAAACTAACGGTATTTTTTAAGTCTGCGGAAGTAGTCCTCGGTAAAGTCGGTGCGCTCAAGCTCCTTTGAGGTACCAATAATTACGCAGTCAAGCGGATTTTCGGCAACATAAACGGGTATGCCGGTTTCCTCACTCATAAGCTCGTCCAATCCGCGAAGCAGGGCGCCACCACCTGTCAAGGTAATGCCGCGGTCAATAATGTCGGCCGAAAGCTCGGGCGGAGTTTTTTCTAAAGTAAGGCGTACTGCATCAATAATTTGTTTAATGGTGTCGGCCATGGCCTCTCTGATTTCGGCGGCCGATATAATAACGCTTTTTGGCAGACCGTCAACAAGGTTGCGGCCCTTAATTTCCATAATGCCTTCACCCTCATACGGCTTTGCAGAGCCTATGCTGATTTTAATTTCTTCAGCGGTGCGCTCACCAATAAGCATATTATGCATTTTTCTTATGTGGTTAATAATGGCTTCATCAAGCTTATCACCCGCAACACGCACCGATTGAGCGGTAACAATATCACCAAGTGAAAGCACGGCAACCTCACTGGTACCGCCGCCAATATCAACAACCATACAGCCGGTAGAATCATCAACAGGAAGACCCGCACCCACTGCGGCGGCCTTTGGCTCAGGTATAAGCAAAATATTATTTGGGCTGGCACCTGCCTGAATAGCGGCATCCTTAACGGCGCGGCTTTCAACCTCGGTAACGCCTGCCGGTACGCAAATCATTATGCGAACACGCGTAAAGATTGAGCCATGCAAAGCCTGCTTTATAAACTTTTTAAGCATTGCTGCAGTAACATCAAAGTCGGCAATAACACCGTCTTTAAGTGGGCGCACAGCAATTATGGAGCCGGGGGTACGACCTATCATTTCTTTAGCCTCGGTACCAACGGCACGGACAATATCATTTCTGGCCTCATATGCCACAACCGATGGCTCACGCATTACTATACCCTTGCCCTTAATACAAACCAAAGTGTTTGCGGTGCCAAGGTCAATTCCTATATCACGGGTAAACATAATAAAATCCTCCTGAAAAAGAATATCTGCATTAGTTTATTTCAAATAAAAAATTTTATACTTAAAATTAGTCCTTGTTTGGCATAATTAAATGAATGGCCGATGGCACATTTTTAATATGCGCACTTTTGCCTGCGTGTTCACACTCGCCATCCAGTGTCCAGTCAATATCCTCATCGCATTCAACCGTTATTTCGGATGCGTGGTAAAGGCTTACCATATCGCCCTCAAACTTTTGTGAAACAATATCGCCCACTATTTTATTAAGCTGAACAATGTCGTTTGGTCTGCGAACCAAAAGCAGTTCAAACTCACCGTCGTTAAGGGCAACCAAAGCATCTTTAAGCTTTAGCACACCGCCCACCGATGTAGTGTTTGAAATGGCGGCAAATATAAACTCGCCCTCCACCACAGTATCATTAAAGGTGAATTTAGCGTTATATGGGCGTATATTTGCAACACTCATTATGCCTTCCAGTATATAGGCAAAGTGACCTAAAACATTTTTTGCCTCTTGGGTTGCGTTGTATGATGCCTCGGTAAAGGCGCCAAAGGATGCAATGTAGTTAAAATATCTGTCACCAAAAAGACCAATATCTATTGATTTTGGACTGCCGTTTATAATATCCCTTGCCGCCTGTATGGGCGATTTTGCAAGGCCCAAGCTTTTGGCAAGGTCGTTGGTGGTGCCAACAGGTATATAGCCTAAAATATGGCGGTGCGGATTTTGCATAAGACCGCTTATAACCTCATTAAGTGTGCCGTCACCACCGGCGCAAACCACTGCGTCAAAGTCCTTTTGGCAGGACTTTGCAAACTCGGTTGCGTCGCCCCGCTTTTGGGTAAACATAACGGTGGTGGCAATACTCGCCTCACTAAAAATATTTAGTATTTGCCACAGCTTTGGGCGTAGGGTACCGCGCCCTGAAACAGGGTTAACAATTAAAAGAAATCTTTTTTTATTTTTCAAACGGCAACACCTACCTTGTTTTATATAAACACACTTTTATTATATATTTATTTTGGTAACAATTCAAGAGCAAATTATGAAAATTAACAATTTATGGCACAAATTATTTTAAGTCACATCTGCACTTAAAAAGTACATAAAAAAGCAAACCAATAAAAAGCGATTTTCACTTGACGGGCGGTGCGCTACAAAGTATAATATAAAAAAACAAGAATGGATTGTATTTTAAACAAAAAATTTATCTGCCTTGTAGGTTTTTCGGGGCGGGTGATTTTAAAAAATATAATATTTTTGAAGAAGTTAGCTCATACCCGTCGCGAACAATTTATAGGAGGATAGTTTATGATAATTAA
>JAFNZJ010000126.1 GCA_017382915.1 Clostridia bacterium
ATTACTGCGGGACACGGTAGATTACCTCGCTTTCTATTAAATTTCGGCAAGTCTTATCGGGAAAATATGGTATGTATTTGGTGATTTGCCTTTGGGTGATTCGGTTTTCTACGATATAGTCAGATATAAGTTTTCGTTTATACTCGTCAAGGGTTTCAACATCAATACCGTTCATCAGTTCCAAAAAGCAAAGAACTGGTGCGTTGTGTTTGTCGATGGTTATTCTGGCTTTATGAAGTATTACTAACTGACTGCCTACTGTAATTTTCATAACATCCTTACTTGCATTGTTGCTGAATATGTCTATGGCATTAATATTATATTTAATCAAGCCTAAAAGTTTTTGAAGATATCTTCCCGAATAATACCCATAAACCAAATCACCGTCAGAAATATATTTTTTCTCAATAACTTTGTTCTGATTAAAAAACGATGTGCCAAACTTGGTCTTTCGCGGTATATAATACATTCCGCGTTCAAAGCGAATTATCTTTTTCGCCTCACATAATTTTGTGACCTCTTTAATTATTTGCTGTTTGCTATAATTTTCTTTTTCAATTTCAGATAACATAAACGGTGTATTATATCCAAATTGTTTTATTAAACTATCAATTAATTTCATTTTTATACCTCCTTTGCGGAAATAACTTTCAGTCGGCAACTGAAATTAAATTCCAAAATTTTGTGATTGTTTACTCGTTCTTGACATTCAAACCCAAGTGTTTTATACTGTGATATGAGCATTACTGAATATGCTCAAAACCCGCATAAATACAGGGATTTCAAGACTTTATGTAATGTGATAAACCTCCCTTTATGTAAAATTGTGTGTAAAAAAAGACCATACCCTCGTGTCTTGGGTATGGTCTTATTTTAACATCATCAGGTGCCATTGCCGCACCCATATTATTTGCATCGGTTATAGCTGGGTCCTCTACCCTACCGACGGCGGCCTTTGTTATTTTAATATTACTGTCTTCACATGATATTACCAATGAGCCTGATGCCGTTGCAGTCCACTGAGCGGTTGGAGTTCGCTGCCCGCCATATTCAAGGGGTAACCTAAACTGCCTTTCGGCCGAGCAAAAGTGCGATGAAGTTACGGCAACTGTATTTTTTGCCAACCGGCTATCTACAAAGGTTGCCGCCATAATAGAGGTTAGCGCCATTGTTGAACAGGCGCCATATATTCCTATAAAAGGCAGTCCAAAATTCATAGTGCCAAAGGTGCTTGCCGCACACTGATTTAATAGGTCGCCGCCAAACAAAAAATCAATACCAGATAAATCCTTACCCGACTTTTTAACCGCCAACCTTACTGCGTTTTTTTGCAGTTCACTTTCGGCCTGCTCCCAGCTATCTTTGCCAAGCATTGGGTCGTTAAAAATCATATCAAATTGCTGCCCAAAGGGCCCGTTTTTCTCATCCTCACAGCCGACCGCCGCATAACCTATTATAGAAGGCTTATTTTCAAACTCAATAACACCGTTACCTAATAATTTTGGCATAAAAATCCCCCACTGTTGTTTTATAAAATTATTGTTTTAATTTTATAAAAATTTATTCCTTTAAGACTTAAGATATTTACTTTTAATAAAGCCTGTGCTATAATTTTTATAGCAACTGCTTGGAGGTAGCGTTTATGAAAATGCATCTTTCAGAAGATATTAAATTTGAACAAGACAGACACGATATTATTCAAAACGCTGATTTTTCAGCCCTTGATAAGCTTTATGATGGCAGAAAAATATATTTTGGTGATTACCACTGCCACAGTCAATCAGGCGGTAAAAGTGATGGTCACACCACACCCGAGCAGTGGCTTGAAGCGATGAAAGACCTGCACCTTGACTTTGTTGGTCTTATGGACCACAAGCAGGTCAGACATATGTTTTTAGACTGCTTTGATGAAGAATTTTTTATTTGTGGTACCGAGCCGGGCGGCTATTTTATTGAGCCGGAGGTTTCGTTTCACTACCTTATGATTGTCCCCAAAAAAGAAGGTCTTTTAAAGGTGCTTGAAGCATTTCCTGAAATGTTTAACTTTGAAGGCGGACCGGAAGGATTTTTTGAATATATAAGGGTTGAAAAATCAAAGTTTTTAGAGGTTGTTAAAGCAATTCAAGATGAGGGCGGCGTAGTTGTACACGCCCACCCCAAACAGGTTATGAAAAGCGACAACCCCGATGATTATTATTTTGGCGAAGGCGCAGTAATTGAAATTGTTTACACCTTTAATACACCTGCCGTTTTAAACCAAGATACAATTGATAACTATAAGCTTTGGATGGAATTTTTAAACCGTGGTTATAAGGTAATAAACACCGCCACCAGCGACTGCCACGGTACACCGTCCAACATTGCAATGAATGCCGTTTATTCAGACGCTAAAAACGGCCCCGCATATGTTAAGTATCTTAAACAGGGTGACCTTAACTCAGGCTTTTTGGGTATAAAGATGTCAATTGACTCAAACCCCGTTGGCTCAACCGCAAAATATACCGATGGTATGAAGCTGCTAATAAAGGTTGAAGATGGTCATATTGATAATTACGACCCTGATGACAGCTATCGTTTAGAGGTTATTACCGATAAAGGAATTGCTTACAGCAATAACATCACCCTACCCTTTAACCTGGCGCTAGAGGTTAAGGACCGCAAATTCTACCGTGTTATGATTATTCGTGAATCGGATGGCGCACCCGCCGCCATTGGCAACCCCATCTGGCTTGAAAAATAATTAAGGAGTTTTATTATGAATAAAATTAGCGATAATAATGTTTGTCCCAAATGCGGTGGCGCCTGGAAATGGTTAACCCACAACGGTGTTCAGCTTAGGGAATGTACAAACTGTGCATTTCAACAAAACGCCCTAACGGGTGAAACCTTAAACGAAAAAACCTTTGATAAAAGCATATTGGTTTTATGTCCTCATTGCTCCGGCAAGCTGCGTGTTGAGCTTTTGCCCGGTGCCAAGACCGACTGCCCCTATTGCCGTAACGAATTTACTATTCCCGAATATGGTGATCCTGAAATTATTGTTAATGTTACATGCCCACACTGCAGTGTACCTAACCAGATTTACGCAAATCAGGGTGAAATTTTATTCAACTGCGGCGCCTGCGGTAAGCCGGTTACATATTATTCGGGCGAAAAATATGTTCAGCCTGCTACCAAACAGCCTGCTACACCTGCTCCTGCCTTTGAGACCGCACCACAGCCACCACTGAAAGCACCCGATGAAATTGAACATGATGCCGTTGTGGATAGCGTACTGCTTAAAATGGTGTGCGCACAGCAAGCCCAAATTTTAGGCGATGATGAAATGTGCGGCTATTTTAAGGAAGCAAGCGTTAAATTTATTGATATTATTGTTGAAAGCACACAGGTGCTTCACATATATTATGATATGTATGGCAACGAAGTTTTCAGGTCTGAAAACGGCACCAATTATGCAGAGCTTTATCAAAGGTCTGCTACTTCAGATTATTGGGGTCCAAAAATTGCCGAAGAACCGCAGCAAATACATTATGTAAATTTTGATTACACCAAGGCGGCAATGGCCTGCACGGTTGTAAATTATGTGTCAACCGTTACCAAAAAATTCATCCCCGACCAAACCAAAACCAATAGACTTATTCTTTTATAGTCATAAATTTTAAAGGCTTGACCGATATTGCTGTTGTCAATATAAGAATATAGTTTTTTGCAGAATTTTTTATATTAAACAGTCTGTGAAATACAATTAGATATATTGAGGTGTAATATATGACAAGAAAAAAGAGAATTGAATATTTAATAGTCACACTATGTGTTTTTTTTACAGGCTTTTTAATTTATGGTTTTGTTGGTAGTATTCAACCCCTTATTAACGATGATAAACTGAAATCGTTTTTGTTGTTTGGTTGTATCGGCGGATTTGGCTTTAGTATGATACTATCAACAATCATACTAACTGTTAACTTTTTCGCAAACAGAAAACTTGTTTTTAAAATAATTGCGGCAATCCTATGGCCCATAACCTTTGCATGTGCTGTTTATGCGGGCATTTTCTGCTATATTCCTTATCAAATTTACAACATAATAAAAATAATAATTGAAAAGCCAATTACTAATATTGATAAAAAGGCTTGACCAAACGGTCAAGCCTTTATTTTTTTATTCTTTATGCTTTCTTATTTTTTCTTTATTCTTTTAAATAATAAAGAATACTTAATAAATAATAAATAAAAAATTTTAGAACAAGGTTATTATATAGTAAATAACCCCATAAACCACACTTGCAACAGTACCGTAGGCGATTACGGGACCTGCAATTTTAAATAAATTTGCACCTACACCCATTACAAACCCTTCGGTTTTATATTCAATGGCTGGTGATGCAACAGCATTGGCAAAGCCGGTAATCGGTACCAAGGTACCCGCCCCCGCCTGCCTTGCAATAATATCATATACACCAAGTGCTGTTAGCAAAATTGAAAGAAATATTAGTGTTACAGGTACCAGCATTGCAACCTGGTTTGCGCCTAGTCCAAGCCCAGCATAAAGCTTTGAAAGCAGTTCACCAATGACGCAAATTATTCCACCCACCAAAAAAGCTTTTAAGCTGTCCTTTAAAAGGTTTGATGGCGGTGATGCCTTTTTAACCATTTTAGCATATTCATTTTTTGAAACATTCATTTTATATTAGTCACTTCCCAAACATATTTTTTACCGAAAAATGCCACTTATACAAATTTTAAAAGGGTAAAAAATACTGATGGTGATAATATGAATGAAATAATTAAACTAAATAATATTTCAAAAGAATATATGCTTGGTGATGAAAAAATCACCGCCTTAAATAAAGTGAATTTAACGGTTAATAGGGGCGATTTTTTATCAATAACGGGTGCTTCTGGGTCGGGCAAATCAACCCTTATGAATATTTTAGGTTTTTTAGATAAAGCAGATGACGGACAGTATTTTTTTGAAGGCATAAATCAAAGCGGTTTTTCTGAAGAAAAGCTTTCAAAAATAAGGGGGCAAAAAATCGGCTTTATTTTTCAAAGCTTTTATTTAATACCCGAGCTTACCGCCTACCAAAATGTTGAGCTACCGCTTATTTATAATAATATCCCCAATAAAAAACGCGAAAAAATTTGTAGAGCCGCCCTTAAAAAGGTAGATTTACTGGACCGAATGCACCATAAGCCCAACCAGCTTTCGGGCGGTCAAAAGCAACGCGTTGCAATAGCACGCGCCATAAGCCTTTCTCCGCCCCTTATTTTGGCCGATGAGCCTACAGGCAACCTAGACCCTGCCTCAGCCAAGGATGTACTTAGTACCCTTTTAAGGCTAAATAGTGAGGGTGTAACAGTTATTATGATAACCCACGATAATGACTTATCAAATTTGGCAAAACAAAAAATTCAAATATCTAACGGAAAAATAATTTAATTTTACACAACCGATATGCCTTTAAAAAAGCTGTCGGTTGTTTTTTTACCGCTTCTATTAAATCTGCCCAATTTATATAACCAATCATCACTGCTGTTTGGAACTACCCTTTTTTCATAACAGGTAAATGCCGCATAAAAGCCGTTATTCTTTATAATTTGTTCGGTCTTTGATGAAAACCTACCATAAGGATATGTAAATACGCTTGGTGTGTAGCCTAAATTCTTTTCAAAAAGGTTATTATAGGTTTTTATATCGGTTTCAAGTGCCAACCTATACTGTTCATCGCTCTCCCCTGCCTTTTGAGTAACACCGCTGCGGCCAACACCCGTATTTGTGTGCATATCATATGAATGATTACCAAATTCAACAACTGTGCTTTTAGCCATCTCATTCATTTGGGCCCAAGTAACATGTGAATATTTAATGTTATGGTCATTTATATTTGAGTACATTTCAGTATACTTACCAATAACCGAAAAAACTGCCGAAAACCCATACTTTTTAAGCAAGGGATAGGCATATTTATAAAAGCTTTCTTGTCCGTCATCAAAGGTTATCATTATTGATTTAGGGGCAAGTGTACGTTCATTATTATTTATTGCATAAAGATTTCTGACAGTTATGCTTTTATACCCTTTTTGCTTTAAATATTTAAGGTCGTTTTCAAACATTTCGGGTGTTATTACATAATCGCCCACCATACTTTTGTCTTCACTTATGTGGTGATACATAATTATTGCAAAGCTTTGGTTTATATCATTTTGGGCTAAAACCTCAGGACCTGTTATAACCATTAAACTGCTACAAAATACCAAAGCGGCAGATAAAATAACACAAAATGTTTTTAATTTTAATTTAATCACATTATCACCTTTTCTTTGTAACAAAAATCTGGCGGCGTCATACTATGATATTGAGGTATACCCCATAATAAATAAGGAGGAAACCAGTATGGCAGATGAAAACTGCAATATCTTACCGGATAACTTTAAAGAAGCTGTTTGCATTGATGCGGGCAGAATTTATGATTCCTGCTGCGACCGTGACTGTTTAGAGGATTTACGCTGTTATTTTTGCCCCGAAGCCCAGCAGTTGGTTGAGCAGGCAACCAGCGTTAGGGTGCGCTCGGCCGAGGTTGCAAAGGTTTACATTGATGTTGAGCCCGTAAGCTTTAACCGTGGCTATTATTCCTGCGATATTACATTCTTTTTTGTGCTTGAATTTGACCTGTTTACAGCACCCCATTCCAAACCCCATTGCGTAAAGGGTGTAGCAACCTATAATAAAAAGGTAATTCTTTACGGTAGCGAGGGTAATGTTAAGGTATTTTCAAACGAAACCACCCTTGAGGATGAGGTTGACCGTTTAACCCGACCTACAACCAATATGCCAAAATGTGTTGTACAGTGTGTTGACCCAATTGCGCTTTCAGCACGCATTGGCAAGCTTTGTAACTGTTATGACTGTTGCTGCAGAATTCCTAAATGCGTATGCGAATG
>JAFNZJ010000127.1 GCA_017382915.1 Clostridia bacterium
CGAAACGACACATTTATGTGTGGCGGGTAATAGTTGCGTGGCTGGCAGGCCAATACGCAAACGCACTTGTGCGTAGCCAGTAACATTAGGGCTATGCCCGAAAATGAAAAACCACCCGCTATGCGGGTGGATATTTATTTGTTTTCTTAAAATTTTACCAAAATGTGGTTTTAGATGTTGTTTTTATGTGGTTTTTGTTTTTGAAAACCACATTTTTTATTGCTTTTTGGGTAAAAACAAAATATTTTTAATAAATTTTATTTGTTTTTGTTTGTTTTTTCTTGTTTTTCTATTGACAAATTGTGGTTTTTGGTTTACAATAATAATGTGTTATTGGCCAAACTAGCGAAACTGCGCTTTTTGGCAGAAAGGAAGGTGCCTTTTATGGCTGATTTTTATACCAAAGAAATTGCAAAAAGTCCGCGTATTGCGGGGCTTGTTTCTCACCTGTTTGAGCAGATGCCCCAAATTGAAACCGACCGTGCTGTTTTGCTTACCGAAAGCTATAAAGCCACCGAAGGTATGCCGGTTATTACCCGCCGCGCAAAGGCCTTTGAAAATATTATGAATAACCTGCCCATTACAATTCGCCCAAATGAGCTTATTGTAGGCAGCAATACCCTGCGTCCAAGAAGCTGTCAGGTGTTCCCTGAATATTCCTACTCTTGGCTTGAGGATGAGCTTGATACGGTTGAAACCCGCTCGGCCGACCCGTTTTATATTTCAGAAGAAAATAAAAAGGTTCTGCGTGAGGTTTATAAATATTGGAAGGGTAAAACCACCAGCGAGCTTGCCGAAAGCTATATGTCGGATGAAACCAAAACCGCAATGCGACATAACATATTCACACCGGGCAACTACTTTTATAACGGCGTTGGTCACCTTTCGGTTAAATACGACGAGGTGCTTGCCATTGGCTTTGAGGGTATTAAGGCAAGGGCAGAGAAGGCCCTTGAGGGCTTAAATATAGGCGATGCCGATTATGCCGGCCGCACCGCATTTTTAAAGGCGGTTATAACCACACTTAATGCCGCCTGCCATTATGCTGAGCGCTATGCACTTTTAGCCCTTGATATGGCCGAAAAAGAAACCGACCCCAAAAGAAAGCTGGAGCTTGCCCTTATAGCAAGCAACTGTGCAAATGTTCCCCGCAAGGGTGCCACCTCTTTTTATGAGGCCTGTCAGTCCTTCTGGTTTGTTCAGATGCTGCTTCAAACCGAGGCAAGCGGTCACTCAATTTCGCCAGGTCGTTTTGACCAATATATGTACCCCTACTATAAAAAAGATTTGGATGAAGGCAAAATCACCCGCGAGTTTGCCCAAGAGCTGCTTGACTGTATTTGGGTTAAGCTTAACGACCTTAATAAGGTGCGTGACGCCGCCTCTGCCGAAGGCTTTGCAGGCTACAGCCTATTCCAAAACCTTATTGCGGGCGGTCAAACCGAAGAGGGTCTTGATGCCACCAACGACCTTTCGTTTATGTGCATAACCGCATCAATGCATGTTATGCTTCCTATGCCTTCCTTCTCGGTAAGGGTTTGGAACGGCACCCCACACGAATTTTTACTGCGCGCGGGTGAGCTTACACGCACAGGCGTAGGGCTTCCCGCCTACTATAACGATGAGGTTATTATTCCGTCGCTTGTAAACCGCGGATTAACCTTGGCCGAAGCCCGCAACTACTGTATTATAGGTTGCGTGGAGCCACAGACCCCCGGCAAAACCGACGGTTGGCACGATGCCGCATTCTTTAATATGTGCCGTCCGCTGGAGCTGGTTTTCGGTGGCGGTAGCGAGTTTGGTGAGCTGGTTGGTGTTAAAACCCCCGCCCTTTCTAAGCTTGATACCTTTGATAAGTTCTACGATGCATATAAGGCACAAATGAACTACACCATTGAGCTTATGGTTAATGCCGATAACAGCATTGATTTAGCCCACGCTGAGCGCTGTCCCTTGCCATTTTTATCATCTATGGTTGATGACTGTATTGCCAGGGGCAAGTCGGTACAAAACGGCGGTGCGGTTTATAACTTCACAGGACCGCAGGGCTTTGGTATTGCCAATATGGCCGATGCCCTTTATGCCATTAAAACATTGGTTTATGATGAGAAAAAGTACACCTTAAGCCAGTTTGCAGATGCACTTCGCAACAACTACGGTGAGCCAATGCCGCCCGTTTTGGCAACCAACCTTACCACAGGTGTTGTAACCGAGCTTGCAAATAAAGGTAAGGTGCTGGATGCAAACGGCATTGCCGATGTTTACACCAAAATTTCACAAAACAAAACACCTGCCGATAAAAAAGCATTTTATCAAAAGCTTAAAGCCGATATTGAGGCTCTGCCTAAATTCGGTAACGATATTAAAGAGGTTGACCTTTTTGCAAGGGATGTTGCCTACACCTATACAAAGCCGCTTGAAAACTATAAAAACCCACGTGGCGGCATCTTCCAGGCAGGTCTGTACCCCGTTTCGGCCAATGTTCCACTTGGCGCACAGACAGGCGCCACACCCGACGGCCGTTTGGCGGGCACACCGGTTGCTGACGGTGTATCACCTGCGGCAGGACGCGATGTAAACGGTCCAACCGCCGCCTGCAACTCGGTTTCAAAGCTGGACCACTACATTGCATCCAACGGAACACTGTTTAATATGAAGTTCCACCCCAGCGCACTTAAAGGACAGGGCGGTTTAGAAAGCTTTGTAGCGCTTGTTCGTGGCTACTTTGACCAAAAGGGCTCGCACATGCAGTTTAATGTTGTCAGCCGCGAAACCCTTTTAGATGCACAGCAAAACCCCGAAAAGTATAAGTCCCTTGTTGTTCGCGTGGCGGGTTACAGTGCACTCTTTACCACCCTTTCACGCTCACTGCAGGATGACATTATTAACCGTACCGAGCAGGGAGGTTTTTAATTGCAGGATTATTTGAATACAAAGGGTCGCATCTTTGATATTCAAAGGTTTTCGGTGCACGACGGTCCGGGGGTACGCACAATAGTCTTTTTAAAGGGCTGTGTACTGCGTTGCAAATGGTGTTGCAACCCCGAATCGCAAAACTATGAAATTCAAACTATGGTACGAAACGGCAAAACCGAAACGGTAGGTCGTGATGTTACCGTAAATGAGGTTATGGAAAGCGTGCTTAAGGACAGGGTTTATTACCGCCGCAGCGGTGGCGGGCTAACCCTTTCGGGCGGTGAAAGTCTTTGCCAGCCCGAATTTGCCACAGCGCTGCTTCGTGCCGCAAAGGATGCGGGGCTTAACACCGCTATTGAATCTACCGCGGCGGCGCCAATAAGCACCATAAGGCAGCTTTTACCATACCTTGACCATTACCTTATGGATATTAAGCATATGGACCCAAATAAACACAAGGAATTTACAGGCAAGGAAAACACCCTTATGTTAGAAAATGCCAAAATCTTGGCAAAGGAAGCCAAGCACCTTGTAATAAGGGTGCCTGTAATACCCACCTTTAATGACCAAAAGGAAGAAATCGCCGCCATTTGCAAATATGTAAGCGAAATTATGCCGGGCGGTGAAATAAATCTTTTGCCCTATCACCGTCTGGGGCAGGATAAATATGAAGCTTTGGGCCGCAGCTACCTGATGGCGCATATCTCACCCCCAAGTGATGAGCATATGAATGAGCTTTTAAAGGTAGCCGAAGGCTATGGCCTAAAAGCCAAGATAGGAGGATGATATAAAATGGACAGTTTTTATGATGCACTTAAAAACGATGGTAAGGCCCGCATTATTCAAGAGCTTGTACCGGGTAAGCAAATTACTTTGGCACATGTTATTGCCAACCCCGACCCTGTGCTTTACCAAAAACTGGGACTTGACCCCGCCGCAGACTATAAAACCTCTGCCATTGGTATCATAACCCTTTCCCCTGCCGAAACAGCCATTATCGCAGGCGATATTGCCACCAAGGCATCGGGCGCAGAGCTTGGCTTTGTTGACCGTTTTAGCGGTACACTTATTGTGGTGGGCAGCGTTTCACAGATTGAGTCGGCGGTGGATGCCGTTTGCACCTATGTGCGAAGCGTTTTAGGCTTTACGGTCTGCCCCATTACCAAAACTTAATATGAATAAGGTCATTTTAATAGGCCGCAGCGAAAGTGGCAAAACAACCCTGACGCAGGCCCTTATGGGCGAGGATATACATTATAATAAAACCCAAACGACCACGCGCGACGGATTTTTAATTGACACCCCGGGTGAGTACATACAAACCCGTAACTTTGGCGGTGCGCTTGCGGTTTATGCCTATGAAAGTGATATTGTAGGGCTGCTGCTGTCAGCCACCGAGCCCTATTCGCTTTTTAGCCCCAACATAACCTCTTTGGCCAACCGACTGGTTATAGGAATAATAACCGGCATTGACCAAAAGGGCGCAAATGTTGACCGCGCCGAAAGGTGGTTAAGGCTTGCGGGCTGTAAAACAATTTTTAAGGTAAGCGCCGTCACGGGCGAAGGTATTGATGAGCTTAAAGAGTTCTTAACATCCTTTGATACCAAGAAATATTATAAGGAGCAACGCGCTAAACTGCCTTATTAGTTGTCAAAATAACAACAATTTGGGTAAAAACCAAATCAAAACACAGTAAAACCAACAAAAATCAATAAAAACAAAGAAAAAACCACTTTTAAATGTTGACTTTGTTTGTTTTATGTGATATATTTATCATAGCAAAGTGGGGTAAAAGCCCCGCAAACTAATTGTATATTCAGAATATTTACATAAAGGAGAAATCAAAATGGTATCTGAGTACGAAATCAAAAAACAAATATGCGAAATCGGTAAGCGTATTTACGACAGAGGCATGGTTGCATCTAACGATGGTAACATCTCTGTAAAGCTTAACGACAATGAGTTCCTTTGCACCCCTACCGGTGTTAGCAAGGGCTTTATGACACCTGAGTACATCTGCAAGGTTGACGCAGAGGGCAAGGTTATTCAGGCCAACCCCGGCTTTAGACCCTCATCTGAAATTAAAATGCATATGAGAGTTTATAAAAACCGTCCTGATGTTCAGTCGGTTGTTCACGCCCACCCAATGTATGCAACCGCATTTGCTATTGCAGGCGTACCCCTTACTCAGCCCATTATGCCTGAGGCAGTTATCGCACTTGGTTGCGTTCCCATTGCTGAGTACGGCACCCCCTCTACCGAGGAAATCCCCGATGCAGTTGAAAAGTATTTGCCCTACTTTGATGCAGTTTTGCTTGAAAATCACGGCGCACTTGCTTTTTCTGATTCACTGCTTAACGCATACCACAAAATGGAATCTGTTGAATTTTACGCAAAGCTTTTATTCCTTTCAAATCAACTTGGCGGTCCTAAGGAGCTTTCTAAATCACAGGTTGAAAGACTTTATGAAATTCGCCGTCAGTTTGGTTTACCCGGCAAGCACCCCGCAAACCTTTGCCCCAACGCAAAGGCAGGTCTGCCCAGCTGCCACAGCTGTAAAGGTACCTGCGGCGCTACCCTTAATGCCGATAGCGGTGCAACAAGCGATGACCTTGTAGCACAGATAACCAAAAAGGTTATGGAACAGCTTGGTAAATAACCAATGACCGAACAGGAAATTAAAAGGCTGGTAAGTGAGGTTGTTGATAGCCTTTCGGGTGAAATGACCTTAAATCTGGCACTTAAATTAACCGATGCAGTAAAGCAAAAAGCTGATGAAATGGGTGTTAAAGCCGTTGTTGCCGTATCAAACGCGGCAGGCAATCCCGTTTCGGTGCAATGTATGAATGATGCCTACATTGCAAGCTATGACATTGCTGTAAATAAAGCCTACACGGTGGCCGCACTTAAAATGCCAACCTCCGCCCTTAAAAGTCTTGCCGCACCCGGCGGTGAGCTTTATGGCATACAGTTTACAAACGGCGGAAAAATAGTGATTTTTGGTGGCGGCGTACCCCTTTACGATAAGCACGGCACCCTTTTGGGTGGTCTTGGCGTAAGCGGTGGCACCGAGGGTGAAGATACCGACCTTGCCGAATATGGCGGCAAAGTATTTAGCACCCTGCTTTAATATTTAGGGTGGGCAATCAAATCCGAACCCGCCGCAAAGCGGCATATTTCGGTGCTTTTTGCTCCGTTCGTTCTCGCAAGGCGAGAGCATTACTTCACCCGACCGAAACAAAAATCTCTCGAAATCTCCTCGTTTTGAGGTCGCAGATTTTGTAAAGCGCGGATTTTTGTTTAGCCGCGGCACAAAACACAGCCAATACTGCCGTATTGGCGAGTATTTTAACAAAGGATGAGCGAAAATCCGCCTTTACAAAACGGTGTTCGGGTTTGATTGCTCACCCTTAAGAAAGGAATGTGCTTGAAAAATGAGTGTAAATTCTGCGGATATTGAGCAAATTGTCCGTCAAGTTATTGGTCAAATGCAGAGCGGTCAAACGGCTACAAAGCCCAAGGCTGCCGGCCCCATACCAAAAACTGCGCGCGTGGCAATGCTCACCTCGCTTGAAAATTTTGAACTTAAGGAATACCCCATCCCCGCCCTGGGCGACGACGATATGCTTGTTAAGGTTGAGGGCTGTGGCGTATGCGGCACCGATGCCCACGAGTTCAAACGCGACCCATTTGGACTTATTCCGGTTGCTTTAGGTCATGAAGGTACCGGTGAAATTGTTGCAATGGGCAAAAATGTTAAAAAGGACAGCGCCGGCAAACCGCTGGCCATTGGTGATAAGGTTGTTACCTGTATGATTTTTAAAGACAACCCCGATATTACCATGTTTGACCTTAATAAACAAAATGTTGGCGGTGCCGATGTTTACGGCCTGCTACCCGATGACGATATTCACCATAACGGCTGGTTTGCCGATTATTTGGTGGTTCGTGGCGGGTCAACAGTATTTAATGTAAGTGATTTAAGCCTAGACCTTAGAATTTTAATTGAGCCTGCGGCGGTTTTAATTCACGCTGTGGAGCGCGCCAAAACAACCGGCATTTTAAGGTTTAACAGCCGCGTGGTGGTACAGGGCTGCGGACCTATTGGTCTTCTTTGCATTGCTGTACTTCGCACAATGGGTATTGAAAATATCGTTGCGGTTGACGGTGAAGAAAAGCGCCTGCAGTTTGCCAAAGAAATGGGCGCCGA
>JAFNZJ010000128.1 GCA_017382915.1 Clostridia bacterium
ACTCAAGTTGGTGACGAGGCACCCCTGCTAAGGGTGTAGGCCGGGCAACTGGTGCGAGAGTTCGAGTCTCTCCTACTCCGCCAAAATGAAAATCCTGTCGATTATTGTCGGCGGGATTTTCATTTTGTATTATTCACTATTCATTATTCAATATTCATCATTCATTTGGCAGGATTTTCAATGAATAATGAAGTCGCTTCGCTGATGAATAATGAATACTTGATTTAATTTACAGTTTCTGCTATACTATACTCACAAAAGAATAACGCAGGTTGCTTAAAGTAATTTTAAGAATCGGGCAAACGCTCGGGAATAAGGAAATCACGGTGAGAATCCGTAGCAACAGCCATTACCGTATCTGCCTTTTAAGGCATCAAGTCGGAATGCTTATTAACCTGTGAACGATAAAAGTCTCTTGGGCAAATGGGGAGCTTGTTTTATTTTGGTATAGCAGGGTACCAATTTAATTAAGATAATAAAGCGCCCCAAGAAGGGGTGCTTTTATTTTATCCTTTTGAAAATAAGAAAAGAGGATATTAAAAATGAAAAAAATTATTAGTTCATCAGTAGCAATTGTTTTAATGCTTGCAGTTGTTTTATGCTTTGCGGGCTGCGGCAGTTCAGTACCTAAAGAGGGTCTTTGGAAGGATGCTATGTATTTAAGCGATACCACCCTTGGCGAAGGTAGCAAAACCATAAGTTTAGAGGTTAAGGCCGGTGAAAACACCGTTAATTTTACCGTTAAAACCGACAAAGACACAGTTGGTGCCGCCCTGCTTGACGCAAAGCTTATTGAAGGTGACCAAGGTGCATATGGCCTATATATTAAAAAGGTTAATGGCATTTTAGCCGATTATGATACCGATAAAAGCTACTGGGCATTTTATATTGATGGCAAATATGCAACCAGTGGTGTTGATACCACAAAAATAACAGAAGGTGCAAAATACACACTTGAGTACACAAAATAATAAAGAAAACAAAAAGCCTTTTATTTCGGTGCAGGAGCTGGTTATATTTGCCCTGCTTGGCACCATAATGTTTATATCAGACCAGCTTATGGAATTTTTACCCAATATTCATATTCTTGGTTTGCTTATAATTACATACACCCTTATTTTTAGGGTAAAGGCGGTTATACCAATTTATGTATATGTTTTTTTAAGCGGAGTTTTTGCAGGCTTTGCGTTTTGGTGGATACCCTACCTTTATGTTTGGACTGTTTTATGGGCTGTAACCCTGCTTTTGCCCAAAAACCTTGTAAACCTAAAAATAGGGTATGTTGTTTTCCCAATAATATGTTCATTACACGGACTTTTATTTGGACTGCTTTACTCCCCCGCTCAGGCGCTAATGTTTGGGCTTGATTTTAAACAAACCCTTGCCTGGATTGCGGCAGGACTACCCTTTGACATTATTCACGCAACCACAAATTTGGGGCTTGGAATATTTGTTATTCCGCTTACCATACTGTTTAAAAAGGTATTAAAAACAGCTAATAAGAAATAAAAAAATCACCCACTTTAAAGTGGGTGATTTTACTTTATAAATCCTTATTTTACTCCGCGTTTGAAAAGCAGGATGGTTAAATTATTATACTCCTGCCAGGCGGGCATATGGCATATATTTTCGGTCAGTTTTGCAACCGATTCATAGTACCACTTTTGCTCATAATAGCTTTTTTGGTTAAAGTTTTGCCAAACGGCATCATAGCTAAGCAGCCATTCACGGTAAACGGCACGCAGGTTTGAAAGCTTATCACTTACCCATAAAATGCCAACAGCATTATCTTTTGCGTTTTTAAGCTTTTCAAGGCTTTCTTCCTTACGGGTGCGCCAGGTGTCGGCCGCGGGCTTATCGGGGTATTTGTTTTCGGTTTCACTATCCACCAAGTCGGCAACGCGTTTGCCAAACTCTTTTTCAATTTCTGCTAAGGTAATGCCTGCATCCTCAACTGTGTCATGCAGTACTGCGGCGGCTAAAACCTCTTCATCATCGGTCATAGTACCTGCAATTGTCATAACCTCAAGCGGGTGAAGAATATACGGTGTATTGCT
>JAFNZJ010000129.1 GCA_017382915.1 Clostridia bacterium
AAAGTTGTCAAGCCTTTTTTTATAAAAAATTTAACTTTTTATTAAATATTACTCTTTATTACAGTGGCAGCAGTCACTAAATAAATTCTGAAGTTTTAGGCGATTTTCTTCACTGCTTTCAATAAAATCAATTTTAGCATATAGGTCTTCATAATTACTACCATAGTAAAATGCATCGGTAATGCCGCGCTCGGTACCAACATGAAGTGCGCTACGCAGTAACCCATCGGCCAACATAATATCTTCCTTAGGCTCCACAGCAAATACCGTTTCTTTTTCGCCCTCAATTAAAAAAAGGGCAAAGCCTAAACATTCATCACCGTTCATTGCGCGAATTGCCAAAGAATTTTCATTATAATCAATACCGCAATTTTGGTAAAGGTTCTTTGTAATACCGACATCTTCACAGACTAAAATTTCAAGCATTATTCCACATCATTTCTTTTAGCAACACTAACATTGGTTAAATGCTGCATTTCTTTTTCATTAAGCTCACGCCATTTGCCCTGCGGCAACATACCAAGCTTAACACCGGCAATTTCGGTACGCTTAAGCCTGATAACTGTAAGTCCAACCGACTCACACATACGGCGGATTTGGCGGTTTCTACCCTCATACAGCACAACATTTAAAACTGTGCGATTTTCACCCTTATCAATAATATGCACATCACAAGGCAAGGTTTTGCTACCGTCAAGCATAATGCCTTCGGTTAGCTTTGTAATTTGGTCTTCAGTAACCTTTTCACGAACAGTAACCCTATAAACCTTAGCAACATGGCGGGATGGATGCGTAAGCATATTTGAAAAAGAACCATCATTGGTCATAAGTAATAAGCCTTCAGAGTTACGGTCAAGCCTGCCGACAGGAAAAAGGCGAACAGGTGCATCTTCCACAAGCTCTGAAACACATTTTCTACCAAGCTCATCACTCATAGTGGTGACAAAGCCGCGTGGCTTGTGCAGCATAATATACATTTTTGTTTTGGTTCTGACAACCCTTTTACCGCTTACTACAATTTTATCTCTGATAGGGTCAACCTTATCACCAAGCGATGCAACCCTACCATTAACCTTTACCTTGCCGGCTTCAATAAGCTCTTCAGATTTACGGCGGGATGCAATGCCGTTTTCAGACATATATTTTTGAAGTCTTATTTTATTATCCTTCATACTATCAACCTAACTTTTTAAGAATAATTCCATAAAGTGCAAAGTGCACTGTAAAATCTTTTTAAAAAATCTTCCTTGCGATTATATAATTTAACATCCGCCAAGGAATATATGTTGGCAGTTTTGATTAACTGCTCACCCAAATAATATTCAACCCTACCAACCTTTTCACCTGCAAACAGTGAGCCGTACACAAATTTAGGCAGTAAAACCTTTTGTTTAATACTGCTAGACTTTGGCAGCGTTGTACATATTTCAACCTTTTCGGTGGCAATTTTAACAAGGTCTGCATCGCCTGAGATTAGTTCAATTGTATCAGGCAGATTATCGGTATTATTGGTCGTTGTGACGGTATTTTCAAAGCCATAATCAAGCATATTTTTATGGTCTTGCCAGTCATTGGGGGCATTTAATGTTACCGCAATAATCTTTTTACCATCACGCACTGCAGCGGTTACTAAGCATCTGCCCGATTTTTTGGTAAAGCCTGTTTTAACACCAATTAGCCCCTCATAATTACCAAGTAGTTTATTATGATTTGTAAGGGACCGTCTATAGGGCGGATTACCATAGTAAAGTGTTGCGGTTTTTGACCCGCAAGCAGCACAAAATGCCTTATTTTTAAGTGCTACTGAAGTAAGTAATGCCAAATCATAGGCGGTTGTATAATGATTATCATCATCAAGTCCTGACGGTGTTACAAAATTAGTGTTTTTAAGACCAATCTCTTTTGCCTTTTTATTCATAATTTTTGCAAAACCACCAGGCCCGCCGCCCAGAACATAAGCTACTGTATTTGCCGCATCATTGCCCGATGCCAAAAGCATACCATAAAGCAAATCGCGGTATGAAACAGTATCCCCCTCAAGCAAGCCCATTGAAGACCCTTCAACCGTTACCATTTGCTTGGTAACTATAACGGTTTTATCAAGGCTTGGTTGCTCGGCCAGAATTAAAGCGGTCATAATTTTGGTAGTGCTTGCCATTGGCAGTTTCTCATACGCGTTATGGGCATATATGACCTCTTTAGAATCGGCGCACATAACAAGTGCCGCCTTGGCAGAAATGCTTAAATCATTAACCGCAGCAGCACTAAACTGAAAACTGTTTATTACTGTAATTAAAACCAAAATATAGGCAACCCACTTTTTCATAATGCACCTCATAGCTTTTTAATAAAATACTATGAAATACTGCACTGAAAAATACTGATAACCTATTCTTCAATAATTTCGGTAGAATCCTTCTTTTTAAATAAAGCCTTAACCTTTTGGGTAAGTTCGGGCAACATATCAATAGCTTTAGCGGCCAAGGTCTGCTCACAAACAACCGGCAGCATTTTTACATCGCCATCCTTAACAACCAAAAAGCCAATAGGATTAACGGTAGCGCCTGCGCCGCCACCACCAGCAAAAACCTGCGAGCCGTTATTTTTACCCGCAAAATCGCTAGCACCGCTTACAAAGCCGAAAGAAAGCTTTGAAACGGGTATAATGGCAATATCATCAACAATAATCGTATCACCAATAATTGTGTTGGCATCCACCATTGTTTTGATTTTTTCCATTGTGGTTTCCATAATCTCTGAAATTTTTTGTTCTGCCATTTTAAAAAATCCTCCTTATAGAAAATCCTTTATAAGTGAAAAACCTACCGATAAGGCTTTATATACCGGTAATTTTATAATTGATAAAAATTCAACCTGAGGTGTTTTGGCATCATAGTCGGCGGTAATGTTGATGTTTTGCTTATCAACCTGAATTATGCCGTTTATAAGACCGATTGCAGGGTAAACAACCGCCGAAACAGCACCATAAGTCAGTGCAGTGGTAGCGGCATCCTGCCCAGCTACTGTAATTTTTAAATTCAAGTTTGTCATATGCGCTTTTGAAAGCAGTAAAATAATTTTTGAAAAAATATTTTTAACTATACTAAGCAGTTGCACAGTGCCATCAACCACACCGTGTTTTTTATAAATCTTTTTAATATAGCCTTCACTGGGCTTGTTTGCCTTTTTATCATCAGACTTTGCTTTTTCTTTACGGGTAACCTTTTTAATTTTATCCTGCCCATAAAAATCATATTCAAACTTAAAAAACAAACATTTAATAACAATATAGCCTTTTTTGCTTAAATAAATTTTAAGCTTAATATTTGCAAAAAGTATTATGCCGATAATACATATAATTACTGCAAGAATAATTAAAAAAACCATAAATATCGGCACCTCCAAAACTATTATTCGTTAATAGTTACCTCTTCTTTTTGTTCGCTTTCTGCGTTTTCATTTTCCACAACATCATCAAAGGTTAACTGCTTTGCATCGGGTGAAACATCCTTGGGCAGTTCGGGCAAATTATCAAGGGATGAAAGTGAAAATGAACGCAAAAATGTAGCGGTAGTTCCGTAAAGCAGGGGTCTACCGGGCAATTCAAGGCGTCCCCTTTCTTCAATAAGCTCCTTTTCAACCAGAGTGCTTACAACACCTGAACAGTCAACTCCCCTTACCTGCTCCACAAATGAGCGTGTACAGGGCTGATTATAGGCAATAACCGCCAAAACCTCAAGCGCCGCCTGTGACAGGGGTGTTTTGCGCTTAAAATCAAAGGCACGGCGAACATATTCCGCATATTCAGTACGGCTGGCAAGCTGATAACTATCGCCTAATGTTAGCAGCTTAATACCGCTGTTATTATCTTCAAGTTTATTTGAAAGCAGTTTTAAAACCTTTGAAAGCGTTTCATCATCAACCTCAAAAACCTCACAAAGTCTAGCGGATGAAACAGGCTCACCGCCTGCAAACAACACAGCCTCAAGGGCTGAAACCATATCATTTATCTTCACGGGACTTACGCTCCTTATTTATGGCAACGGTCATTTCATCACCATCACCGTCAATTTTAACTCTGTTAGCCTTACAAAGCTCTAACACCGCCAAAAATGTTGCAACAAGTTCTGAGCGGTCGTGCGCCTCTTTAAAAATATTGCTCAGTCTAACCTTATTTCCGTTCCAAAGCCTACGCATAACATGGACAATTTTGGTTGACACCGCCACAACCTTTTTAGCAACGATTTTAGTAAATACTGTGGTGGGCGGCGGTTGTTTACGCATACCCCTACCAACTGCCGAAAGATATGCATCTAAAAGCAGATTTGAGCCATGAACTAACTGATAGCGTTTTTCAACCTCAATTTCTTCGGGGTTACGAACATAGTAATTAAAGCCTTCGGTCATTGTGCCAAATTTGGCGGCAATTTGACGGCAAACTTCATACTCTAAAAGCTCACCTGCCAGCTCCTCTTTAAGCTGTTCAGCCTCTTCATGCTTTGGTAGTAAGCTGACTGTTTTAAGATAAACCAAACGCGCAGCCATCTCTAAAAACTCGCTGGCAATATCCATATCATTTTGGCGCATTGCCTCAATATGTTCAATATACTGCTCACAAAGTAATGAGAGGTTTATATCATAAATATTAAGTTTGTTTTTTGCCAAAAGATTTAGCAACAGGTCAAGCGGACCCTCAAAAACTTCAAGCTTATAGGAAAGCTGCTCGGTTTGTTGTTCCATAAAAAACCTCTTTTATGACCAAAAAGTTAATATATCAAAAAGGTTATAAATAACCGTTTTAATTCCCATCATCGGATAATCAAGCACACCTGAAAATAAAAGCGCCATAAGAATTAAGCCAAAATACCTTTCATAACGCATTATTAAATAGTAGGTGCGATTTGATAAAAAAGCAAAAAGAATTTTTGAACCATCAAGCGGCGGAATAGGAATAAGATTAAATACCGCTAATGAAATATTGATAGTAACAAAGAAGTCTAAAAA
>JAFNZJ010000130.1 GCA_017382915.1 Clostridia bacterium
CAAAGGTGATATTGAACTTTTGGGTAAACTTTCATTTGAAAGCGGTTACAGCAGTATTTTTAATTATGAAACAGGCTCACCCGAGCTTAAAACCCTTTATGAAATTATGACCAAAACCGATGGTATTTACGGCGGTAGATTTTCGGGCGCGGGCTTTAAGGGTTGCTGTATGGCCCTTATTAACCCCGATTATGCAGACAGCATTACCAAAACCGTAACAGAACAGTATTTAAAGGTTTTCCCCGAACTTAAAGGTAAATTTTCAGTTCATATTTGTGATACCGCAAACGGCGTTTCTTTGAGGTGATTAAATGATTTGTATGGTTTTGGCGGCAGGTTATGCCACACGCCTTTACCCCCTTACCGAAAACTTTCCCAAACCGCTTTTAAAGGTGGGGGATAAAACCATTTTAGATTGGCTTTTAGATGATATTGAACAGTCTAATGAGGTTTCGGAATATGTGGTTATTTCAAACCATAAATTTGCCCACCATTTTGATGCTTGGGCAAAAACCAAGGATTATAAAGTAACGGTGGTTGATGACGGAACCGAGTCAAATGAAACCCGTCTTGGCGCAGTGCGTGATGTTCAGTTTGCTATTGATAAATTGGGCATAGATGATGATATTTTACTGATTGCGGGTGATAATGTTTTAGATTTTTCACTTTGCAAATTTATCGATTATGCTAAGGCAAAAAACACATCGGCGGTTATGCGCTATTTTGAGCCATCTATGGCAAAACTTCAAAAATGCGGTGTGTTGTCACTTGATGGCGATGTTATTACATCTATGGCTGAAAAGCCCGAAAATCCCGCAACTAACTGGTGTTGCCCGCCCTTTTATTTTTATAAAAAGTGCGACCTAAACATAAATAAGGCAATAGCTGATGGTTGTGGATATGATGCCCCCGGTAGTTATGTTGCCTGGCTTTGCACAAAAACCACGGTTAATGCTTTTGTAATGCCGGGTAGCCGATATGACATTGGCAATTTAGAAAGTTATGAACAGGTTAAAAGAGATTATAAGGGGATAAATAAATGATAACACCTAATATTTCTTTAAATAATAAAACTGTTTTTGTAACAGGTGCGGCAGGTTTTATTGGTGCTAACCTGGTTACCGAACTTATGAACAGCGACAACACCATTCATATTGTTGGTATTGACAGTATGAATAATTATTATGATGTTTCAATTAAAGATTACCGCCTTGAAAAAATAAATGAGCTGGCGGCCGAAAAGGGCGTTAAGTGGGATTTTGTTAAGGGCAATATTGCAGATAAAACTTTAATTGATAAAATCTTTGCCGATTATAAACCCTCGGTTGTGGTTAACCTTGCCGCACAGGCGGGTGTTAGGTATTCCATTACCAACCCTGGCGCTTATATTGAGGCTAACATAGTAGGCTTTTATAATATTTTAGAAGCCTGCCGTAACAACCCTGTGGAGCATTTGGTTTATGCTTCAAGTTCCAGTGTTTACGGCAGTAATAAAAAGGTTCCATATTCAACCGATGATAAGGTGGACAATCCCGTTTCACTTTATGCGGCAACTAAAAAATCAAACGAGCTTATGGCACACGCCTATTCAAAGCTTTATAATATACCATCAACAGGATTAAGGTTTTTTACAGTTTACGGCCCCGCAGGCAGACCCGATATGGCATATTTTGGTTTTACCAATAAACTGCTTAAGGGCGAAACTATTGAAATTTTTAATTTTGGTAACTGTAAGCGTGACTTTACCTATGTGGATGATATTGTTGAAGGTATTAAACGCGTTATGGAGCGCGCTCCCGAAAAAGCACAGGGTGAAGACGGCCTGCCCATACCCCCTTATAAGGTTTATAATATAGGCAACTCTGCACCCGAAAATCTTTTGGATTTTGTGGACATTTTGCAGGAAGAGCTAATCAGAGCGGGCGTTTTACCTGCTGATTATGATTTTGAAGCACATAAAAAACTGGTGCCTATGCAGGCGGGCGATGTACCTGTAACCTTTGCAGACACCTCCGCCTTAGAGGCCGATACAGGCTTTAAGCCAAACACCCCACTAAGAACAGGATTAAGAAATTTTGCCCAGTGGTATAAAGAATTTTACAAATAAAAGGTATTAGTATGGACAGCACCAAAACACAGCTTTTAAATATTTTAGGGCAGTTTATAAAGGGTGAAAACCCTACATTGCCCGCTAATGCTGATTTAGATTCCCTTTTTGAATTGGCAGGGATTCATAGTTTATCGGCTGTGGTTTGTTATGCCCTTAACCCACAAATCATTGCTAACGGTTTTGATAATAAAGCCGCGGCAAAAAAACTACAAAAGGCGCTTTTTAGTACCGTTATGCTTCAAAATGAGCGAATTTTTGCCTTTGAAAAGCTTTTGGATATTTTAAATGATAATGGTATTCGCACAACCTTAATGAAGGGCGCCGTTATTAAAAAATATTACCCTGATGATACCATTCGCACCTTTGGCGATATTGACTTTTTAATATCCCCAAATGATAGGGATGCTTTGCATAATATAATGGTAGATTTAGGCTATGATTATCAAAAGGCGGAGCCTACCGTTTGGGTTTATGTCAAGGGTAATGAAAAGTATGAGGTGCATACCGCCGTTTCGGTAAAAAGTGAAGCACTGGGTAAAAAGGGTGCCGATTTTATTGATTTAGCCTTTAGTGAGGTTATTTCCACAAAGCGCCAAAATGTCTTTATTTTAAACCCATCATACCACTTTGCATTTTTACTTCTTCACCTTGCAAAGCATATGCGCTCATCTGGTGCAGGGGTTAGAATGTATTTGGACCTGGCGCTAATGCTAAAAAATGAGCCTAGCCTTGATTTTGAAAAGGTAATAGGTTATTCAAAGGATTTAAACCTATATAATTTTTTAATTCACGCAATGAATTTGTGCCACTATTGGTTTGAAACTACCCTGCCAAAAGGTATTAAATTATTAAAGGAAGAAAATATGTATCTTTTGCAGGAGTATGTTTTGCAGGGCGGTACATTTGGCTTTTATGAGCGCAATCCCGCGGCACAGCGCCTGCGTGATGAAAAGAAAAAGGGAAGGCTTGCCGCAATTTTAAGGTATGTTTTTCCCCTTTATGGTGATATTAAAAATGCATATAAGTTTTTGACCGATAGGCCGTATTTATTACCACTGGCATGGCCCTGCCGATGGTTTGACGGAATATTTTTAAGGCGCAAAAAGGCAAGCACAGTATTTAAGGGCTTTTTTACAGAAGGGGATGCCGCAAAGGCAACCGAGCAAATGCTTACTGACATAGGCATTGAAAATAATATTAAGTAAAGCGTAAAAGATTGCTTTTTTCTCTTTGTTATAATATAATAGTTAAAGTATTTTACTGATTTGGAGGATGTTTTAAAGTGTTTGAAGGTAAAACATTGCTTATTACAGGCGGTACAGGTTCATTTGGTAACGCAGTTCTTGACAGGTTTTTAAATACCGATATTAAAGAAATTCGCATATTCTCACGCGATGAAAAAAAGCAGGATGATATGCGTCACCTATACCAAAGCATAGCGCCTGAGCTTAGCCAAAAAATAAATTTTTTTATTGGCGATGTAAGGGATATTAACAGCATTAAAAACGCTATGTATGGGGTGGATTATATATTCCACGCAGCCGCCCTTAAACAGGTGCCTTCTTGTGAGTTCTTTCCGCTGGAGGCCGTTAAAACCAATGTTTTGGGTACCGATAATGTTCTTACCGCCGCTATTGAGGCAGGCGTTAAAAAGGTTATCTGCCTTTCAACCGATAAGGCGGCCTACCCAGTAAACGCAATGGGTACATCAAAGGCAATGATGGAAAAGGTTGTTGTTGCAAAAAGCCGCACAGTAGACCCTAAAAAAACATCAATTTGCTGCACCCGTTATGGCAATGTTATGTGTTCAAGGGGCAGTGTTATTCCGCTGTTTATTGAACAAATTAAGGCAGGTAAGCCACTTACCGTTACCGAGCCTAAAATGACCCGCTTTATTATGTCCCTTGAGGAGGCGGTTGAGCTTGTAATCTTCGCCTTTAAAAATGCCGAAAGCGGCGATATTATGGTGCAAAAGGCACCTGCCTGTACCATTGAGGTTTTGGCAACCGCCGTTAAGGAACTTTTTGGCGCCGATAATGAAATCAAGGTTATTGGCATTCGCCACGGTGAAAAAATGTATGAAAACCTGCTTACTAATGAGGAATGTATGGGTGCCATTGATATGGGCGATTTTTACAGGGTGCCTGCCGATAAGCGCGACCTTAACTATGATAAGTATTTTGTAACCGGAAATACTGAGCGTAATCCCTTAACCGAATTCAATTCTGATAATACCGAGCTTTTAAATGTTGAGCAGGTTAAACAGACCCTGCTTAAACTAAAATATATTAGGGATGAGCTTGAAGCCTATAAGGCAAATAAATAAGATTACCAAAACGGGTGCTTTCTTTTTTGAAAGCACCCGTTTTTTGTTCTAATAATATTTTTAAAGGAATAAAATTATTTTGAGGTGGTGAGGGTGGCCTTTAGTGATAGAGAACTGCTAGCCCGACTTGTTCAGTGTGAAGCGGGCGGTGAGGGTGAAAATGGTATGAAGGCGGTTGCCAACGTGGTAATGAACCGTGTGCATGTGTCGGTAGGTGAATATTCGCGCCTTGGCGGTAGCCTTAGAAATGTTGTATATCAGCAGGGGCAGTTTGACTGCGTAAGAGAAACCATTGGCGGCAGCTATAATCCCCAAAACATATACAATATGAATCCTGAAAGCATCCATTTTAATGTTGCTGATTGGGCACTGGCGGGCAATAAGCTTTATGGTCTTGGCAGTGCGCTTTGGTATTTCAACCCGTTTAGTACCACCTGCAGGCAAAACTTCCCCGGCAGGTCGGGGGTATTTGCGGTGCGTATAGGTCAGCATTGCTTTTATAACCCAACCGAATATTATGCCGAAACTTAAAAGGAGATATGGTAATGAACAATCAAAACTTTAACGGTAGTAATAATCTAACAACAGGCAGAACACCCAATACAAACGGTAGCGGTAATAGACTTAATTCCAGCAACCCCGGCAGTAGTCCGTCATCAAATGCTAACGGCTTTACGGTGCCGTCAGGTATTGGTTATGATGCCTACCAAGGCTCTATTCAACAAATAATGCGCGATAATATTGGCGAATATATGGATGTTGAATTTTTAATTGGCACGGGCGGTCTAACAACCAGAAGCGGTGTTTTAAGCAATGTAGGTGTAAGCTACATAGTCCTTTATGACCGCCAAAATGACCGCTATATAATATGTGATTTATATTCAATTAAATTTGTTACCATTTATAACCCTGCAGGCAATAGATAAAAAAGGTCCCAAGGTTTTTCCTTGGGACCTTTTAAATTATTCTTTAGGTTCACTTGCTAGTTCTTTTTGCTTTTGTACAAGTGGGGTATCTTTACCATTTAGATTTTTAATGTAATCAACAATTATCATTTTAATTACTGCCATTACAGGTACGCTTACAAGTATACCAACAAAGCCAAATAATCCGCCGCCAATCATAATGGCAAGTAAAACATAAAGGGGTTTAAGACCTACCGATTCGGCAACAATTCTTGGCTGAATAATATTTGCGTCAATCTGTTGAATAACAAGTATTGAAGCCAAAGCAATAATAGCGGTTATAAAATTGCCGGTAGAAATTAAGGTAACCAGCACCACCGCACCGCCACCGATAATGGCGCCAAAGTAGGGGATAACATTGCATAGACCAAGTAGTATGGCAAGCAGTAATGCATAGGGCACACCAATAATAGAAAAAACAATAAGACAAAGCACGCAAACTATAACGGCATCAATAAGCTGACTATAAATGTAGTTATAAAAAATTGATGATATACGCACCATATAGTGATGTATTTTGCGTACCCTTTCTTTGGGCAGTACCATACGGGCAAGCTTGCCTGTAACTTCTGCCAAATGGCTGCGGCCAAGCAACACATAAACCGAAACAACAAAAGATAAAAGCACATCAATTACGGTGCCGGTTGCACCAATAAGACTGCCTAAATACTTACCAACCGAGCTAAAGTCAAAAAATGTAAGTATTTTGCTGATTGTCAGGTTTGCGGTAATGTCACTTAAGGCAAAACCGAAAATTTTGCCGTCATCGCCTGCCAAATCTTTTATATAAGCTATTGCCGAATTATAGTAGGTCGGCAGATTTTCAAAAAGGGTCATAGCGCTTGAAAAAATGCGGGGTATAAGCAGATAAAGTACAATAGCTAAAATAACCGCCAGACTAACATAACAGGTAATTACCGAAATACCTCTGGCATGATTTTTAAGGAAAACCTTTTTGGTTTTAAGCAGCGCACATTCAATCGCAAAGGCAGGTTTATATAAAATAAACGCAATTACAAGACCTCCAATAAACGGGCTTAAAATACCAATAAAATCTAAAATTCCTGCAAAAACGTCGGGTAGGTGGTCAACCACTTTATAAAAGCAAATAACCGCTACAACAAATATAAAAAGTGGTATCCAAAAGCGCTTAAGGTTTGAACCGTTTTTCTTAGGTGTCATAAAAGTTTCCCCCTTATCTTATCTGACCGTTACCGCGAATAATATATTTTACGGTAGTAAGGTCTTTTATACCCATTGGGCCGCGTGCGTGAAGCTTGCCGGTGGAAATTCCGATTTCTGCCCCCATACCAAACTGTCCACCATCTGTAAAGCGGGTGGATGCGTTAATATATAAAGCGGCAGAATCAAGCTCATTTACAAAGCGTTCAGCATTTTCATAATTTTTAGTGATAATGCTTTCGCTGTGACCGGTTGAATATTTTCTTATATGATTTATAGCCTCATCTAAATTATCTACAACCTTTACGGCTAAAACATAATCTAAAAATTCGGTTTTATAATCATCTTCAGTGGCGGGTATTACGCCGCTTATAATATTTGCAGTTTTTTGGCAACCCCTTATTTCGGTGTTATGAGCGGCTAAAGCCTTATATACCTTTGGCAAAAATTCATCTGCAATGTTTTTATGCACCAAAAGGGTTTCAAGCGCATTACAAACTGATGGGCGCTGGCATTTTGCATTTTCTACAATGCTTACTGCCATCTCAGTATCGGCCGTTTCATCAACAAAGGCGTGACAGTTACCAACACCCGTTTCAATTACGGGTACCGTTGCATTTTCAACCGTCGCCTTAATAAGGGCGGCGCCACCCCTTGGAATAAGCAAATCTAAATACTTAAGCTTCATAAGCTCGGTGGCAGATGCGCGGGATGTATCCTGCACCAAATTTACCGTACCGTCGGGCAGACCAACCTTTTTAACGGCGGCTTTAAGCACCTTGATAATTGCCAGGTTAGAATTTATAGCCTCTTTACCGCCACGCAAAATAACGGCATTACCTGCCTTAACACAAATACCGAAGGCATCGGCGGTAACATTGGGTCTTGCCTCATAAATAATGCCAACCACACCAAGCGGAACCCTTACCTTGGTGATGTTTAAACCATTAGGGCGCTTGGCACCATCTACAATTTCGCCAATAGGGTCGCTATCATTAGCAATTTCTAAAAGACCCTTTGCCATATCGTTAATGCGTGCATCGGTCAGGCGCAGTCTATCAAGCAGGGCATCGGTAAGACCTGCGGCCCTGCCATTTTCAATATCAATTTCATTTGCCCTAATAAGCTCTGCCGTAGCATCAATCAAATCATTAGCAGCAGTTATTAAAAGGTCGTTTTTTTGCTTTGCGGTAGCACCCGCCAAAATGGACGCCGCGCTTTTTGCGGCAATGCCCATAGACTCTAAAGTTTTCATAAACTAAATCTCCTTATTTAGCCTTTGGCTCAAAAAAGGTACCTACCGAATGACCGTCAAAAAGGTCATAAAGCAGTGCGGGGTTATCGCCCGACATAACATTAACGGCAATGCCACGATTAGTGGCAAACAAAGCGGCCTCCAGCTTGGTGTGCATACCGCCCGTACCCCTGTTACTGCCTGTGCCACCTGCCGCTTCAATCATTTCTGTGGTAATTTCCTTAACGCGGCAAACCAAACGGGCATCTTCATTTTGCTTGGGGTCACTGTCATAATAACCGTCTATATCGGTTAAAATTATTAGCGCGTCTGAGTTTGAAAGGTCGGCAACAATGGCCGAAAGGTTATCATTATCGCCAAAGAGTATTTCTTCAAATGAAACACTGTCATTTTCATTTATAACGGGTATAGCATCAAGCTCTAAAAGGGCCTCAATAGTGTTTATAACATTTTCGCGGCGCTCTTTATTATCAATAACATCGCGGGTTATTAAAATTTGTGCGGGCACATAACCATATTCAGAGAAAAAGCGGTCATAAATGCTCATAAGGTCGCACTGGCCAATGGCGGCGGCCGCCTGCTTTTCGCGGGTGGTGGTTGGGCGCTCTTTAAGACCTAACCTGCCAACACCAACTGCAATAGCGCCTGAAGAAACCAAAATAATTTCTTTACCGCTGTTTTTAAGGTCAGATATAACGCGGGTCAGCTTTTCAATTTTTCTAAGATTTGGTTTACCGCCCTCATAGGTAAGGCTTGATGAACCGATTTTTATTACAACTCTTTTAGCATCCTTAATATGCATTTTTAAAACCTTCTTAAAATTATTCGGCATCCTTACCGCAGCAACGCTTATATTTTTTACCGCTACCGCAGGGGCAAAGTCCATTTTTACTTTGTGCGCCTTTACCGCGAACGGTGCGGTCAACTATACCGTCACCCGATGTGCCGCTTTCTTCAGCAACCTTTTCACGCTTAATATCCTCCTCACGGCGGACACGAGCGGCTATAACACGCTTTGAGGTTTCACGGCGGACAGAATCTATCATTGCGTTAAACATATCGGTGCCTTCATTGCGGTACTCAACAACTGGGTTGTGTTGACCGTAACCACGAAGTCCAATACCCTGACGCAAATCATCCATAGCATCAATATGCTCCATCCAATGCTCATCCACTGTGCGAAGCAGCATTACACGCTCAATCTCACGCATAACCTCCTCGCCATATTCTTCCTGCTTTTTATCCAACAGGTCAAAGGCGCGGTCAATAATAATGTTTTCAATCTCTTCATAAGAGATTTCGCCAAGCTGCTCTGTGGTAAATCTAAGGTCGGTTTCGGTAAGCAGCCAACCCATAAAGTGATTTCTAAGTCCGTCAAGGTCCCAATAATCGTGTACATCATCATCGGTAATATATTCGGCAACGGCCTCTTTTACAGTGCCGCTAACCATACCTCTGATTTTATCCTTAATATCCTCACCGTCAAGCACCTGATTACGCTGGGTGTAAATAAGCTCACGCTGTTTGGTCATAACATCGTCATATTCCAAAACATTTTTACGAATAGCAAAGTTGCGTGATTCCACCCTGCCTTGGGCGCCTTCAATTGAGTTTGAAAGCATTTTATTTTCAAGCGGCATATTTTCATCCACGCGTAGCATATCCATAATAGAGCTTACTCTATCACCGCCAAACAGACGCATTAAATCATCTTCAAGTGAAACATAAAATCTGGTCTCACCGGGGTCGCCCTGACGACCCGCACGACCGCGCAGCTGATTATCAATACGGCGCGACTCGTGACGTTCGGTACCAATAATACATAGACCGCCTGCGGCAC
>JAFNZJ010000131.1 GCA_017382915.1 Clostridia bacterium
ATACGGGCTTTAATGTATATGGGTCAAGACCCGTATAAAACATACAGGTGGAAATTGTACCCGGTGTTGGGTAAAAATCCTGCACCTGGCGTGGATGTATGCCCTGCTTTTTAAGAAATACGGCAAGCTCCACAGCATCTGCAAGGGTGCTTCCGGGGTGACTTGACATAAGGTAAGGCACTAAATACTGCTCTAAATTCATACCTTTGGTAAGCTCATAAAACCGCTTTTGAAACTTAAGGTATTCTTCAATATGGGGTTTGCCCATTTTATCCAAAACGGCAGCCGAGCAATGCTCCGGCGCTACCTTTAACTGACCGCTTACATGGTAACGCACCAAGTCCTTAAAAAAGCGGTCATCATTATCAGCAATAAGATAATCATACCGAATACCCGAGCGGATAAAGATGCTTTTTATTTTAGGTATTTGGCGCATTTCATTTAAAAGCTGCCTATAATCACTGTGGTCGACCTTAAGTGCGGGACAGCGGGTTGGTGCCAAACACTTTTTGCCCTTACAAAGTCCTGCCTTTAACTGCTTATCGCATGAGGGCTGACGAAAATTGGCAGTAGGTCCGCCAACATCGTGAATATATCCTTTAAAGTTAGGCTTATTAGTCAGTTCCTTTGCCTCATTTAAAACCGACTCTTTACTTCTTACACTTATTTGTCTGCCCTGATGAAAGGCTATTGAACAAAAGTTGCAGGCGCCAAAGCAACCGCGGTTATGTGTTATTGAAAACTCCACCTCTTTAATTGCGGGCACACCGCCAAGCTTTTCATAACTTGGGTGATAGGTGCGCTCAAAGGGAAGAGCATAAACCGCATCCATTTCTTCGGTTGAAAGGGCGGGTTGCGGTGGATTTTGAACTATATATTCACCATTTTTTTGAAGTTGAATAAGTCTTTTTCCGCTTACTGCATCGTGCTCATCATATTCGGTGCGACAGGCCTTGGCATAGGCAACCTTATCGGATGCAACCTTTTCAAAGGAAGGCAGCATTATGCCGCTTACACCATCAATATTGCGGGTTTTATAGCAGGTGCCTAAAATGCCTGTTATTTGGCCTATAGGTGTGCCGTCATTTAATGCCTTTGCCAACTGTCTGGTAGAGTTTTCACCCATACCGAAGGATAAAATATCAGCACCTGATTCGGTCAGTACCGACTGCATAACGGTATCTGCCCAGTAATCATAGTGGGCAAAGCGGCGAAGTGAAGCTTCAAGTCCACCTATAATAACGGGTATGTTACTGCCAAAGCATTCACGAATAAGCTTAGTATAAACAGTAACCGCCCTATCGGGGCGAAGACCCGCTTTATTGCCGGGTGAATAGGCATCATCACTGCGTTTTCTTTTGGCGGCGGTGTAATGTGCCACCATTGAATCAATATTGCCCGCATTTACCATAAAGGCAAGTCTTGGTTTGCCAAAACGGGCAATATCGTTTGTATTTTTAAAATTAGGCTGGGCAACTATACCTACACTATACCCTTCTGCCTGTAATATTCTTGAAATTATGGCCGTACCAAAGCTGGGGTGGTCCACATATGCGTCACCCGTAATAATAACAAAATCTAAGGTTTCAAAGCCCTGCTCCAGAGCCTCACTTTTTGTTATTGGTAAAAAACTCATAGTAAACTATTCCTCACCGCTTTGTCTTGCCTGCATTTCTAAAAATTCGGTTTTGGTTATAAGCACCTGACGGGGTTTTGCACCCTCATAGGGGCCTATAACACCCATTTCTTCCATTTCATTGATAATGCGTGATGCACGCGCATAACCAAGCTTTAGTCGGCTTTGCAGGTGTGATGCCGATGCACGACCCGCATCAATAACGCACTCAATGGCTTGATAAATCATTGGGTCGCGGTCATCGGATGAAGAATCATCATTTCTTGAACCGCGGTCCTTACTGTTTATGGTTGCCATACGCTCAATTTCATCGTTTATTGATTCATCATACTCACAGGTTTGACCGTTTTTAATAAAGTCAACAACCTTTTCAACCTCTTCCTCACTTACAAAGCAACCCTGAATACGGGTGGGCTTATTAGCGCCAAAGGGGCAGTAAAGCATATCACCCTTACCAAGAAGTCTTTCAGCACCGCCCATATCAATAATGGTACGGCTATCGGTTTGGGATGATACTGCAAAGGCAATACGGGTGGGTATGTTGTTTTTAATAACACCTGTAACAACATCAACCGACGGACGCTGTGTAGCAACAATTAGGTGCATACCTGCCGCTCTGGCCTTGGCGGTTATACGGGCAATGTAATCTTCAACCTCTTTTGAGGATGTTGCCATAAGGTCGGCCAACTCATCAATGATAATAACGATGTGCGGCATTTTTGGCAGGTCTTCGCTCATTTCGGCCAAGTGATTATAGCCCTCTAAATTGCGGACATTACATTCAGCAAAAAGGCGATAGCGTTTTTCCATCTCCTGCACGGCCCAACCCAAAGCGCCGGCCGCCTTTCTGGGGTCGGTAACAACCGGCACCAAAAGGTGTGGTATGCCGTTATAAACACCAAGCTCAACCACCTTGGGGTCAATCATTAAAAGCTTAACCTCATCGGGGGTGGCTTTATATAAAAGGCTTATTATGATTGAGTTAATACAAACCGATTTACCCGAACCGGTTGAACCGGCAATAAGTCCGTGCGGCATTTTAGAAATATCGGTTAAAATTGCGGCGCCTGAAATATCCTTACCAAGTGCTGCGGTAAGCTTACTTTTAGCGCCCAAAAATTCGGGTGTTTCAATAATATCCCTGGCGCCTACCATAGCAATGGCTTTATTGGGCACCTCAATACCTATTGCCGCCTTGTTGGGAATAGGTGCTTCAATACGAACACCTGCCGATGCAAGGTTAAGGGCAATATCATCTGCAAGGGATGTGATTTTACTGATTTTAACACCCGCTGACGGCTGCAGCTCATAACGGGTAACGGTAGGACCGTGGGTAACTGCCACTATTCTGGTTTCAACACCAAAGCTACGCAGAACATTAACAAGGTTTTCTGCGGTAGCTTTAAGCTCAGCCTCACCTGCGGCGGTACCGCGTCTGGCATTTTCTTTAAGCAGGCTAATGGGCGGGAATTTATATTCCTCCTCCTGCTCCTCGGTGTTATTTTCAACCTCACGGGTAAAGGATTCTAATTCCTCTTTAGTGATAGGTGCCGGCTTTTCATTTGCCGGCTCCCCTTCTTCGTTAGGTTCAGAGGTGGTGATTTCAAGCTCATTTTCTGCTACCGCTTCACCGTCATCGTGATAGGCTTTGAAAAGTCGCTTGCCCTTTTTATTAAGGCTTTCGGTCGGCTCACGCTGTTCAGGAATATCATCAACCGAAATATCAAAATCAAATTCAGCCTTTTTAGTTTCCTCCGCCTGCTTTTCGGCCTTGGCCTCTTTTGCCTTATTAAAGGTGTCAGCGGCCTGCTTTTCAATGGTTTTAACCGGCTTTGAAAGGGTGCGGAAAAGACCGATAAGAGTGGTGCCGGTAAGCAACATAAATAAAACAAATATTACAAGGCAAACTATAACGCCTGCGCCTGCGGTACCACAAAGAAGTCGAATTGGCTCACCAATAATTGCGCCCAAAAAGCCACCACCGCCGCCACCTACACCGCGGGTATATGATGCTACCAAATGCTCACCAAAGCCCTGACCTTCGGGGTGGGATGAAAATACATCAATTGCGGCGCCAACAAATACAACCAGCCCCGCCGATTCAATAATCTTGGCGTTTACATTTGATGAAAACTTATCCATTGCGGCTAGAACTGCAACGGTACCTAAAAATAAGGGCAGGGTATAAACGGTTATACCAAATACACCGTATAAAAAGTTATGTAATACCGTCCAAAGGCTTTGCCCCTCAATAATAATTAAAAACAAGCTGAGTACGGCAAAGGCAAAAAGCAGTATTGCTTTAAGTTGGCGGTTGCCGCTAGGTGCGGCTGCCTGCCTTTCCCTTTGATTTTTAATTTCGGTGGCTGTTGCACTGCGCTTTTTGGTTGGTTTTTTCTTTGACTGTTTAGTAGCCATTTAAACATCCTCCACTATGTAATAGGGCATTTATTTGCCCTTTTTATTTTCATCAATAAGCTCATATAAGCTTTCAATGGCATCACTAAGACTGCCCACCTTACTTATAAGACCGATTTTTACAGCATCCTCACCGCAAAGCACGGTGCCCATATCGGTGGCAAGCTCGCCCGTGTTCATCATAAGCTTATAAAGGGTATCCCTTGAAATGCCGGAGTTTTTGGTAATAAAGGTGGTTATTCGCTCCTGCATTTTTTCAAAGTAGTTAAGTGTTTGCGGTACACCCAAAACCAAACCGTTGGTACGAACAGGGTGTATTGTCATTGTGGCAGAAGGCACTATAAAGGACCTGTTTGCCGCCACCGCCAGCGGAACACCGATTGAATGACCGCCGCCCAGCACCAATGATACGGTGGGCTTACTCATACCCGAAATCAGTTCTGAAAGGGCAAGTCCCGCCTCAACATCGCCGCCCACGGTATTAAGCACCACCAGCATACCGTCAACCTCTGGGTCCTCCTCAATGGCAACAAGCTGTGGAATAATATGCTCATACCTGGTGGCCTTGGTGCCCTGTGGCAACTGAATATGACCTTCAATTTCACCCGCTACCGTAAGGCAATGAATAACATATTTACTGCCCTTTGGCGTTACCGATGCGGTTTTTTCAATTTGCTGCAACTGGTCTTCGGTAACCCCTTTTTGGGGTGGATTATCGGGGGTTTCTTTTTTATTGTTTTGCATATTTTTTACCATAAAAAATCCTATTCTCCTTACTAAAGAAATATATATTTTATGGTTTGCAAAAGATATGCAACTATACATAATATATTATACTATTTTTCGCACCGCAATTCAAGAATAATTTGCAAATAAATATCCACCCGCATAGCGGGTGGTTTTTCATTTTCGGGCATAGCCCTAATGTTACTGGCTACGCACAAGTGCGTTTGCGTATTGGCCTGCCAGCCACGCAACTATTACCCGCCACACATAAATGTGTCGTTTCG
>JAFNZJ010000132.1 GCA_017382915.1 Clostridia bacterium
AAATAAAATTTCTTTGTTTTTGAAAGGAAGTAGCGTATGGATAAGATAACCGAAAAAAATCTAAAGCTTACCGCCTGCAAAGTAAGAATGGGTGTTATTGATGCTGTTTATTCAGCAAAATCAGGTCACCCCGGTGGTTCGCTTTCAATTGCTGATGTATTAACATATCTTTATTTTAATAAAATGAACATCGACCCTAAAAATCCCGATATGCCCGGTCGTGACAGAATGGTATTGTCAAAGGGTCATGCAGCACCCGGCATTTATTCCGTACTTGCCAATCGTGGTTATTTTGATGTTGAATTACTTAAAACACTTCGCAAAGTTGGCAGTATTTTGCAGGGTCATCCCGATAAAAAGCATATCCCCGGTGTTGATATGTCTTCGGGCTCACTTGGTCAAGGTATTTCTGCCGCAGCAGGTATGGCACTATCAGCAAAGCATTTTGGTGATGATTATCGCGTTTATACCATCGTTGGTGACGGTGAAAGTGAAGAGGGTCAGGTTTGGGAGGCCGCTATGTTTGCCGCCGCAAAAAAACTTGGTAACCTTACCGCATTTATTGATGTTAACGGTCTTCAAATTGATGGTAGTGTTGAAGAGGTTAATAATCCACTTCCTTTGGATGAAAAGTTTGCAGCCTTTGGTTGGAATGTAATTGTTATTGACGGTCACAATTTTGAAGAAATTGAAAACGCAGTTTTAGCCGCCGAAAAGGTTACAGATAAGCCCACCGCAATTGTTATGAAAACAGTTAAGGGTAAAGGCGTATCCTTTATGGAAAACAGCGTAAGTTGGCATGGCGCTGCCCCTAATGATGAGCAGTATGAAATTGCTATGGCAGAGCTTAACGACCTTTATAAAGCCTTACAGGCAGAATAATTGGGGGAGGGTATTTTAATGGCTGATGTTAAAAAAATAGCAACCAGAGACAGTTATGGTAATGCCTTGGTTGCACTTGGAAACAAGTATGATGATTTTATAGTGTTAGATGCTGACCTTGCTGCCGCAACCAAAACGGGTATGTTTAAAAAGGCATTTCCTGAACGCTTTTATGATTGCGGTATTGCAGAGCAAAATATGATAAGCATCGCCGCAGGTGTTGCCGCAACAGGCAAAAAGGTTTTTGCCAGTTCATTTGCAATGTTTGCCGCAGGTCGCGCTTTTGAACAGGTTCGCAACTCGGTTGCATACCCCAAGCTTCCTGTAATTATTGGTGCAACCCATGCCGGTATTTCGGTTGGTGAAGACGGTGCAACCCACCAATGCTGTGAGGATATTGCGCTTATGCGTTCTATTCCTGGTATGACCGTTTTAAACCCCGCTGATGATACCGAAGCAAAGCTTGCTGTTGAGGCAGCGTATAAGCACGACGGTCCTGTTTATATTCGTTTTGGTCGACTTGCCGCACCTGTAATTTTTGGTGATGATTATAAGTTTGAAATTGGTAAGGGCGTAGAACTTAAAGAGGGTAACGATATTACCGTTATTGCAACAGGTCTTATGGTTGGTACCGCTTTGGAGGCTTATGAAACCCTTAAAGAAAAGGGCATAAACGCCAGAATTATCAATATGCCCACCATTAAACCTATTGATAGCGACATTATCATTAAAGCCGCTAAAGAAACAGGCAAAATTGTAACTGTTGAGGAACATTCTGTAATCGGTGGTCTTGGCTCTGCCGTATGTGATGTTGTATGTGAAAATTGCCCCGTTCCTGTTTATAAAATCGGTGTTAATGATGAGTTTGGTTATTCAGGCCCCGCTACCGAGCTTTTAAAAATCTTTGGTCTTTCTGCTGAAAATATTGTTAATACAGTTTGTAAGGCTTTAGGCAAATAGGTTTTAAATAATAAAACGGCTATCCCAAGTGGATAGCCGTTTTTTATTACTCATTAAACAGTTCGGTTGAAAGGTATCTTTCGCCTGTATCGGGCAGTAAAACAACAATGTTTTTATCTTTATTTTGGGGTAATTGTGCTAGTTTCATAGCCCCAAAAAGCGCCGCACCGGATGAAATACCAACCAGTACACCTTCTGACTTGCCCATAAGTCTTGCCGCATTAAAGGCATCTTCGGTTTTGGCGGTGACAATTTCATCATAAATCGTTGTGTCAAGCACTTGGGGTATAAAGCCTGCGCCAATACCTTGAATTTTATGGGCACCTGCTGTGCCACTTGATAAAACAGGGGAGTCATAAGGCTCAACCGCAACAACCTTAATATTAGGGTTTTGGGCTTTTAAGTATTTACCCACGCCACTAATGGTACCGCCTGTACCAACACCCGCTACAAAAATGTCAACCTTGCCATTTAAATCACTGAAAATTTCGGGACCTGTGGTTTTAAGGTGTGCTGCAGGGTTGGCAGGGTTTATAAATTGCCCTGCGATAAAACTGTTTGGTGTGTTTGCTTTAATTTCTTCTGCCTTTTCAATTGCGCCACTCATACCCTTTGTGCCGTCGCTTAGTATTAGTTCAGCACCATAGGCGGTAATCAACATTTTGCGTTCATCAGACATAGTTTCGGGCATAACTATAATTAGCTTATAACCCCTTGCGGCGCAAACTGCGGCAAGTCCAATGCCTGTATTGCCCGATGTTGGCTCAATAATAACAGAATCTTTATTTAAAATGCCTTTTTGCTCAGCATCGTTTATCATTTCAAGGGCAACCCTGTCCTTAACCGAGCCCGCAGGGTTAAAAAATTCAAGTTTGGCAAATATATTTGCTAAAAGGCTTTCTTTTTCTTTAATATTTTTAAGTTCTAGCATAGGGGTTGTACCAATTAACTGGTCAACCGATGTAAATATCTTTGACATTTAATCAACTCCTAAAAACAGTATATCATCCCAAATATTATATGTCAACAAACCAAAATTAAAAAAGGTATCACACATTTTAAAACTTTTCGTATACTGTACTAAGGGCGGTGGTGCTAATGCGTAGAAGGGGCAATAAAGGACCTATTTACATAATTTATTTTGGCGTGGGACTAATAGTTGCCTTTTTTTGCCCACTTAAGGTTATTGTTTTGGTGTTAGCATTGGCCATGGTTTATATGGGCATTTGCTGCCTTAAATGCTAATTTTTTGGGAGGCTTATTTTATGAAGGTTGTAGTGGTAAAAAGTCCTAAATTTTTAAGCGGATTACTTAAGCTTATGTTTGGTATAAAAAAGAATAAAGAATAGTTTGACTTTTTTCAAGCCACCTTTTATAGGTGGCTTATTTTATTTTCTATTGGTTGTATTTTGGCTTTTGGTGTGATATAATCAGTTTAGGTGATACTATGTCAAAAATTTTGATTATTTTAGGCTCATTACTTACGATTAATGGTTTTGTAGTATGCTTTATTTCAAATATACACACAGGCGTTATTTTAACCGTTTTGCTAGGACTGTTTTTAGTTTTATGGGGTGTGTTTTATAAGCCCATTAAAAAAATCACTAAATTACCTATTATTAAAACTCTTAAGTTAATTGTTATAACATTGCTAATTATTGAAATTGCATTTATTTGTTTTATAGGTGCTTATGGCACCCAAAATACCGTTACATATAGTGAGGATGCCGTTATAGTTTTAGGCGCAGGTATTAAGGGCGATAAGGTCACAGCAACATTAAAGCAACGACTTGATAAAGCGGTAGAATACCACAATAAAAACAAAAATGCTTTTATTGTAGTTAGTGGCGGACAAGGACCTGAAGAAACCGTGACCGAAGCGGTTGCTATGGAAAAATATCTTATAAATAACGGCGTTGATAGTAGTGTAATTTTAAAGGAAGAAAAGGCAACGTCAACTGCTGAAAATTTTGCCTTTTCAAAACAAATATTAGATAATAAACTTAAAGGTGATTATAGTATAGCGGTTATTACCAATGATTTCCATATATACCGTAGTGTATGTATAGCGGGTGATAGCGGATTTGAAAATGTAACCAGTTTAAGTTCAGCGCAAAGTTTTTATAATGTGGTGCCAAACTATTTAAGAGAAAGTTTGGCAGTAATAAAAATGTGGCTAATATAAAAAATGGAAGTGAAAAAATGACCGATTTATATATAGTAAGGCACTGTGAGGCAGTAGGCAACCGCGACCGTACATTTCAAGGTGTATCAGACTGCGATATTACCGAACTTGGTCAAAAGCAGTTAGACCACCTTGCCGAGCGTTTTAAAGATATTAAAATTGACACAGTATATTCCAGTCCCTTAAAGCGCGCCTATTTAACGGCTGCTGCGGCAAATAAATATCATAATCTGCCCATTGAAAAAATGGACGATTTGATTGAAATTGATGGTGGTGAAATTGAAGGTATTTGTTGGGTCGATTTTCCCGAAACCAGACCCGAGCTTGAGTATGCTTGGAGTATGGAACCGCACAATTTTCATCCAAAGGGCGGCGAATCAATGCGTAGTGTTTACACTAGGTCTTGGCGTGCAGTAAAAGAAATTGTTGCTAAAAACAGCGGCAAAACGGCGCTTTTGGCATCGCATGGCTGTACCATTCGCAACATTATTTGCAACGCTTTGGGACGACCTGTTGAACAGCTTAATACAGTAAATTGGGCCGATAATACAGGTGTGTTTTTGCTTAGGTTTGACGGCGATAAATTACCCGAAATTTTAATTTTTAATGATGTTTCGCATCTGCCCGAAGACTGTCTTCCCGCCAAAAGCAGAATAACCAGTCTTTTTGCAAAAAAGCCCGTCATTAAAAAGGTTGAGGAGAAGTAAAATGATTATAATGTCGGTTGATTTGGGTGATGCAAGAACAGGCATTGCTGTTTCAGATAAGGGGCAAAGCTTTGCCTTTCCCCGTACCGTTATAAATGAATGGAATAAAGAAAAACTAATTGAAAAAATTTTGGCCGAAGCAGTAGCCGCGGGCGCCGAAAAAATAGTAGTAGGTCTACCCAAAAATATGGATGGTTCACTTGGCTTTAAAGCAAAGGAATGCACCGAGCTTGCCGAAAAAATAAATCAAGGCTTTGCGGGTGAGGTAGTTATGTGGGATGAAAGGTGTACCACTGTTTCGGCGCATCATGCTCTTAATGCCACCAATACACGCGGTAAAAAGCGCAAAGCGGTGGTTGATGCAGTTGCCGCTACAATGATATTAGAGGATTATTTAAGGTCAATTAAGTAGGTGAGTTTTTGTACAAATATGAAATGCACGCCCACACAAACGCCGTTAGCAGGTGTGGACTTTCAACCCCCGAAGAAATGGTCACTGCTTATGCAAATGCAGGCTATGCAGGTATAGTTTTTACCGACCATTTTATTCATGGACACACAGCGGTAAGTAAAGACCTGCCGTGGAATGAAAGAATGTTGGCGTATTTTACCCCATATGAAAACGCAAAGGCGCTTGGTAAAAAGCTTGGTATTAGTGTCTTTATTGGTATTGAGCATGCCTATGGCAATGGTAAGGAAGTATTGGTTTACGGTGATTTAACGGCAGATGCTTTTATCAAAAAGCCCGAAGTTGCCACTATGGATATTTATGAATTTTTAGATTTTTGCCACCAAAACGGTTGGTTTGTTGTGCACGCTCATCCATTTAGGGAAAGGCCTTACATTAACCTTGATATTCCGCCCGTAACCAAAGGGGTGGACGGTATTGAGGTTTATAATCATTGCAATAAGCCTGATGAAAATGCCAAAGCTTTAGAATTGTGCGACCAAACAGGTCTGATTAAGGTTTCGGGCACCGATACTCATAGCGCTGAACTTTGCGGTAAGGCAGGCATAGCCTTTAATAAAAAGATAACCACACCAAAAGCGCTTGTTAAGGCGCTGCATAGCGGTAAGGGTAGGCTTATAATAAACGGTGAAATTGTTTAATAAACAGGTTTCAATAATTAATATTTTAACAATCGGTTTTAAGGCGAAATTGCTATTGACAGCGGTTTCGCTTTTGCTTTATAATATAAAAAATTAAATCTTTTAAAGAAAGGTGATTTTAAATGGGTGTTATTAAAAAATGGCTTAACCGCGTTTTTATTGACGGATTAAGCGGTATGGCATTAGGCCTTTTTTCAACACTTATTATTGGTACAATTTTCACACAGGTAGGCGGCCTTGTAACGTCGTACATAAGCGCCGAAGTTGGCTATTACATTACTTTGGCAGGTAAGGTTGCATCATCTCTTACCGGTGCGGGCATTGGTGCCGGTGTTGCCTATAAATTTAAAGAATCGCCTGCAGTTGTTATTTCGGCAATGACAGCAGGTATGATGGGCGCCTTTGCATCTAAAATTATTGCCGGTTCCGTTTTGGTTGATGGTGTAATGAATTATTCCGGCCCGGGTGAACCTTTAGGTGCTTTTATTGCCGCTTATGTTGCTATTGAAATTGGTCATCTGGTTGCCGGCAAAACTAAAATTGATATCATCTTAACTCCACTTGTTAGTATTACAGCAGGCGCGGTTGTGGGCATACTTGCAGGCCCGCCAATTTCTGCAATAATGGGTGAGCTTGGCAACCTTATTAACTGGGGCACCGAACAGCAACCCTTTGTTATGGGTATTGTTGTTTCGGTAATTATGGGTATGGTTTTAACACTGCCTATAAGCTCGGCTGCTATTGGTGTAATATTGGGTCTTAACGGAATTGCGGCAGGTGCAGCCACGGTTGGTTGCTGTGCTAATATGATAGGCTTTGCCTTTGCCAGCTACCGCGAAAATAAGCTTGGCGGTGTTTTTGCACAGGGCATAGGTACAAGTATGCTTCAGGTACCAAACATCGTTAAAAAGCCAATTATCTGGCTTCCTGCTATAATAAGCAGCGCTATTTTAGGTCCTGTTTCAACCTGCCTT
>JAFNZJ010000133.1 GCA_017382915.1 Clostridia bacterium
GTTAAGTTCCGCGATTTGGGACTTGTTATTATTGATGAGGAGCAACGCTTTGGTGTTGCCCAAAAAGAAAAAACTTAAAACCCTGTTTAATGCGGTGGATGTTTTAACCCTGACAGCCACCCCAATTCCGCGCACCCTTAATATGGCAATGTCCGGCATTAGGGATATGTCCTCAATTGAGGAGGCCCCGCAGGATAGACAGCCCGTTCAGACCTATGTAATGGAGCAAAATAGCGCCGTCTTGTTGGAGGCAATAAATAAAGAGCTCCGCCGCGGCGGTCAAGTTTATTATTTGCATAATAGGGTGGAAAGCATTACCCACTGCGCCGCAAGGCTAAAGGCACTTCTGCCCGATGCCAGAATAGGCATTGCCCACGGCAAAATGGGTGAGGAGGAGCTTTCAAAAATATGGAAGGACCTGCTGGATGGCGAAATTGATGTTTTGGTCTGCACCACAATTATTGAAACGGGTGTTGATGTACCAAACTGTAACACCCTTATTATTGAAGATGCCGACCATATGGGCTTGGCACAGCTTCACCAAATACGCGGTAGAGTTGGCCGTAGCACCCGTAGGGCATATGCATACTTTTGCTTTAGGCGGGGTAAGGCATTAAGTGAAATTGCCACCCGAAGGTTAGAGGCTATTAAGGAATATACCGAATTTGGCTCCGGCTTTAAAATTGCCATGCGCGATTTAGAAATTCGCGGCGCAGGTAATATTTTGGGCGGTGAACAGCATGGTCATATGGATGCAGTCGGTTATGATATGTATATAAAACTGCTTAATGAAGCCATAGGTGAACAAAAAGGCGATACCGAGCCAAAGAAAACCGAATGTACCGTTGATTTGGATATAAGCGCAAATATACCCGAAAAATATATACCCTCCCTTTCACACCGACTTGGTATTTACCGTCGCATTGCCGACATTAAAACGCTGGATGATAAAAGGGATGTTGTTGATGAGCTTATTGACCGCTTTGGCGACCCGCCAAGTGAGGTTTTAGGTCTTATTGATATTGCACTGCTTAAGGGCGCCGCAGAGCGTAACGGCATTTATGAAATTTCGGGCGATAGGCAAAGTATAAATTTTTATGTTAAAAACATCACCCCCGAAAATGCAGGCGATTTAATTAAAAAGCTGGGTCAGGGCACACTGCTTGTCCCCGCCGAGCCTATGCACTTTACCGTAAAATTAAAAGCAGGGCAAAACCAAGTTGCCCTGCTAAAGGAAATTGCATCCAGACTTTAAAGGTAACCCCTAATGTCTAGTGCAAGTCGTTGCTCTAAATTTATAAGGCGCTTTGTAATATCCTTTGAAACCTCATCAGCCGCCTCATATTCATTTAGATATTTGTTAAGCGATTTTACACCCATATTACAGCCGTCGGTCATAAGGTCGGCAATGGTGCTGTCGCTGTCATCAAATGAAAGCTTCATATTGGTTTTAACCCACGACATACCCTTGGCAATGGGGTTGGGGTTTTTGCCCTCATCCCCAAACCTTTGAAGCTGCTCATCAATTTCGGTTTGAAGCTTATCGTGTTCATTCTTGCAGTCGGTAAGGTATTTTTCAAGTTTTTTAGACTTTACATTGTCCAAAACATCTTCAATTGATGAAACCCCCATCTTAACCCCTGCATCACATTCACGAAGAAGTCTGATAGTATCTTGCTCAATCATAAAAAATCCCCTTTACATTATTTATATATAGCATAACCCAAAATAAACAAAATAAAAGCCAAGTCAAAAATTTGACTTGGCTTTTTAAATTTAACTTGGTGCAGCCGCTGATAGTTTGCCAAAGGCAATGATAGTTATAAACTATAAATTATCAATTTGCACACTACTGAAGCCTTCCTTATCAAACGGTGCTTATTGAAGCCTTCCCCTTGAGGGGAAGGTGGCAACCGAAGGTTGACGGATGAGGTGGAAAATATTTTAAACTATATTTATAACGCCGCCGTTGGCGGCTACACCTCATCAGTCACTATGTGACAGCTTCCCCTGGGGGGGAAGCCTTGTTATATCGTATCAAACTGCTTTTACCTCGGCGCAGCCGAATTTAGCTGTTGCCATCGGCAACAATTTAGCTACCGCTTTAGCGGTAATTTAGCTGGCCGATAGGCCAATTTAGCTGTGCGAAGCACAATTTAGCTGCCTTGCTCCGCAAGGCAATTTACCTATTTAACTATTTTTTGTACCGCCTTTGTAACGCGTAGCACTGCGGGGGACAGCGCAATGTTAATTATAAGCTCAATAATAAAGTTTATACCAACCAAACCTACTATGGCGTAATACACTATGTCGGTGCCGCCTGCCCAAACGGTTAAAGTATCTTTAAAGAAAATAAACATACTTACCACAAAAAGACCTGTGTTGGTAACAGGGGCTATAATGGCAGCCAGCATTACGGCAAGGTATATGTTTTTGTTTTTTAGCGGTGTTGCTATAAGTCCCGCAAAAAGGCCTGCAAAAGCACCCTTTAAAATGCAAACCAGTGATGTAAGTATTGGTGCCGACTGAAAAAGCACATTGCCGCCCGCATCCAAGCCAAAGGCCGATGCTAGCGTAACCACTACACCAAAAACCGCACCAAGCACCGCACCGTATTTTGGTCCGTAAAGCACCGCGGCAAGCACTATTGGTATAAGCACCAGCGACAGGTTAAAGGTACCAATCTTAATGGCATAGCTTAGTAACTGAAGCACCACTGTAATGGCGGTAAACATACCCAAAAGGGCGGGGTTTACCTTGTTTTGTTTAACTGACATAATTTTTTCCTCCTGATACTGTTCGTAAAACGATACAGTTCATAATATTTATAAAACTGCTAAGCAGTAATATACACTACATATACATATTATATATTATATCATACATTATAAATTTTTGCGGTATATTTTAATAAGACCGTCTAAAAGCAGGTTTTCATCAAGCACCATTTGCTTTTGGCAGTGGGGTATAATTTGTCCCGCTCTGCCGCCCGTAGCCACCACTGTGCAGGTAGCACCAAGCTCGGCCTCAATTCGGTTTACCATACCGTCAATCATTGCGGCAGTACCAAGCACCAAACCCGACTGCATACTTTCCACAGTGTTGCGACCAATTGCATTTTTGGGTGCTTCAATCGGTATTGCCGAAAGCAACGCAGTGTTTTGGGTCAGGGCGTTAAGGGTAAGACCCAGTCCCGCCGCAATAGCACCGCCTAAAAAATTACCGTCTTTATCAAGCACGCTAAGTGTGGTTGCAGTACCCATATCAATAATAATACAGGGCATAGGGTATTTACCAAGTGCACCTGCAGCACCCGCCGCAAGGTCGGCACCAAGCTGTGCAGGGTTGTCAATTTTAATGTTGACACCCGTTTTAACACCGGGGCCCAAAACTATGGGGGTAATGCCTGTAAGCTTTTCCACCGCGCCCTTAAGGGCGGCGCCAACGCTGGGTACAACCGACGCTATTACGCACCCCTCTGCATCACTTACCGAATAGCCCGATACCCGCACAAGGTCATAAAGCTCAACAGCATATTGGTCAGCAGTGCGCCGTTGGTCGGTGGCAAGACGGGCTATAAATAAAATCTTATCATCATTATAACCGCCAAGCGTAATGTTTGTATTGCCAATATCAATTGCTAAAATCATTAGTAATCCCTCTTTCAGAGTGGAATCTATTTTTACCTATTTTAACATATAATAATAAAAATTACAACCCACCCCGCGTTTAGGACGTATATGTACATAAATTACAAAGCCAATGCCGTTTTTTTGTAATAAATTACAATTGCTTTGAAAGGGACGATGTAGTAAAATTATAGTGTAACTATATACCTTAAAAAGGTATACGGTTTAACAAAAAAATTTTGGAAGGAGCAATACCCAAAATGAAAAAGACTTTATCAGTTCTTTTGTCTTTACTTATGGTTGTAAGTTGCATGACCTGTCTTTTCACCATGCCTGCATCCGCAGTAGAGACACCCTCAACAGAAGTTGTTGAGAATTTACCTGAAAACCTTCTTACCGAAGTTGAAGGTTCAAACGGTAAAGAGTATTCCTTTAATAAAGAGACAGTATCGAAGGAGTTCTATCAGTTAGACGTTGTAGTAACAGCTGGCGAGGAAGATACCGATGAGTATTTTTACCCCGTATTGCTTGATAATGCAGGCAATTCAATTTTTTACTACAGCCTTGTAGGTGTTCGTTATACTGCTGAGGACCCAACCAATGTTGAAACTGCATTCAACCTTGTTGGTAACCAACGTGGTGAGGCCAATAAAGCCCCTAAAGGCGATGTTGACCCCAACACCTTTGTTGCTGCTAAAAACGTAGCAGGCACCTATACCTATACCTATATTGTTTCACCTACTACCGGTGCAAAGGGTATTTCTTTCCCTGGCGACGTTACCATTGAAAGTGCAAATATGTTTGCCCTTAAAGACACCCAGTGGAACGATTTCTTCTGGGAGCCCAACAAAGTTTTCCGTTATATGGTTAAGGAAGGCAACAATGTTTTCCAACGTTTTTATGGCTACCGCCCTATTGGCGCTGCTGCTAACCTTACCGATAACGGCGTATCTGTTGGTGCTAACATTGACGGTAAACTTTATAACCTTGAACTTAAAGCCGGTCAAACTTACGCAGTTGATTATGATATACGCTTAGCAGCAAATACAGCGAATGCCAAGAAGTTCCCCGCTATGGATATGTTTGATACCGAAATGTTTGACGTTCGTGAAGAATATAAAGCCCTTCGCGACAGATTAGTTGCAGCCGGTGTCTTTGAAAAGGACGCCGAAGGCAAAATACTTGGTATTGATGAATATCGCTACGTTGCAGGTGGTATCCCCGGTACCGGTAACTTCCTTCACGCCGGTTATTCATGGGGTAACGCAACCTCTAACGGTTATTATACTGTGTCTGAACAGGGCCATATGAAGGTAGGCCAAGTTATTTATGATGCCAACCGTAACCGTTATTCAAACAGTAACTGGATCGCCACCGGTAGCGGTAATACCACCTTGGTACATCGTGCTAACACCGCAAACATTGCTAAATTATATGTATATCCTTCTGACGGTTCTATCCAGGGCGGTTTAACATCTACATCTTCTCAGGTTGGTGGAAACTATACATGGATTAACAATAAGTATAACAGCCAGTGGCTTGATGCTACCTACACCCTTACTGCGCCTGAATATAAAACCCTTGATGAGCAGTATGTACTTGTGACCAAAATCACCGGCGATGGCGGAAAAGATAATTATTACCTTAATGCTACTGCAGAAGAGGTTGATGGTAAAACCGTTTACACTTATAACAAGGTTAATGACAAGGGTGCCAGAATTATTCCTCATGGCGAAGTAGGTCATGCAGGTGTTGCTATTAATAATATTCATGCCGGCGCAGTTTATGACTTTGACAACTTTGAAGTTTCAGCCGTTGATAACACTCTTGCAGCACCTGCTGTAAAGGGTAAAGATTCTAACGGCAACCTTAAAGATATCCACGCTAACGACGATACCACCAAAGTTACCGTTGATACTAATGTTGACCTTGTAGCAGATACCTTTACTGCTACCTTTAGCTATGATGCTACCCGTGAGGCCTATGGTGAATTTGTAGGTTGGTATAATGGTGATACCCTTATTTCTACCGAAAAAACCGCAGCATTACCTTACAGTGCATATAAAGCAAACCCAACCAGCGTTTACGCAGTAGTTGAGTATGAAAACTATATGGGCAATGTTGGTGGTTTTGAAAGCTATACTAAAAATAACACCAACTTAATGCCTGAATTAGAAACCATTAAATTTAGTGATGGTAGCACCCGTCAGCAGTATGCTAAAGGTCCTACCGGCGAATATTGGGGCCAGTGGGAGAATAGACCA
>JAFNZJ010000134.1 GCA_017382915.1 Clostridia bacterium
GCATTGATTTTAAAAAAGTTGAAATTATTACGGATAAAAATGGTACGGGCAGCATAGAGATTACTAAGGCAATTATTTATACAAAAAATATAACCGACCTTGAAAAAGCAAAAGCAATAATTAAAAATGAAACCGGCATTTTGGCCGTTGGAGGATAAAAATGGAGCTTTTAAAGGAAAAACTTAAAGGTTTTAACCTTAAAAATAAAAAACTGATTTTACCTATTGTGGGTATTATAGGCATACTGCTTATTGGTTTATCATCCTTTGGCGATGAGGAGCAAGCGAGCGCTACAATAGACCAAAAACAAAGTGATACAGAATACTGCAATGAGCTTGAACAAAAAATTAAATCACTGGTTTCGGCAATAACGGGTGATACGGGCTGCATAGTAGCGGTAACGCTTGAAAGCTCGGGCGAATATATTTACGCCAACCAAAACACCGTTGATACCGACCAAAGTGAAGATACGGGCGGTGGCAGTACCACAACACGGCAAACCCATAAGTCCGAACAAAAATACATTATAGTTGAGGGTGAAAACGGCGAACAATCTGCATTGGTTGTTACCGAAAAAAAGCCGGATGTAAGGGGTGTTGCCATAGTAACCGCAGGGTTAAATGATATAAATTATGAGGATGTTTTATCATCCGTTTCATCAATGCTTGGTATTGCAAGCAGAAAAATTAACATATCACAAAAGGCAGAATAAGCCTTTAAAAAACAATTAAGGGGCGAAAATCAATGAAAAATAAAACTATTTTCGGTAAAAAGCAGCTGATAATGGCGGCGCTTTTGCTGGCGCTTGGCGGTGCCGTATGGCTTAATATGCAGTACTCAGGTGCGGCGGGTGGCTTTATAAATAATGCCGTATCATCTAACAAAAATTTGGGTGATACAAAATATGTTGCCAATGTAAGCGGTCAAACGGCGGTACAAACCGCGGCCGGCACCGACTATTTTACATCCGCATCGGCCGAGCGTAAAAAAGCAAGGGAGGAAGCCGTTGCCCTGCTTGAAGAAACACTTGATAAGGTTGATGCCAACTCATCCGCCAAGCAAAAGGCGGCCGATGATATTGCAGAGGTAGCTGCCCGCATTGAAAAGGAAGCCGCCATTGAAACGCTGATAAAGGCCAAGGGCTTTGAAAAAGTATTGGTTGTAATTGGTGATGACAGTGTAAGCGTTATAGTTAAAGCGGATGAGCTTTTACCCAGCCAAACCCTGCAAATTCAAGACGCCGTAACCTCTCAAACCAAAATTTCTTTACAAAACATTAAAATTGTTAATAAAAAATAGTTGTACAAATTAAAATTTGTGTTATAATAGAGTTGTACATAAGCAAATTTTAAGGAGGCGCTATTTTTATGGCAAGCAATACTTCCGGATTATCTATTAACAATGATGTTATAGCACGCATGGCTGAAATGGCAACACTTGAAACTGACGGTGTTGTTGCAATGGATAACCGCCCTATATCACTTCATAACATTTTGGGTAAAAAGGGTGGCACAAAATCGGTTTTAGTTTCAACCGAGCACGGCATTATTGATATTGAACTTTATATTAAGGTTAACGATTCTGCAAAGGTTAGCGATATTGCAGAGCGTGTTCAAACCGGCGTTAAAGAAAAGCTTCAGGGTATGACCGGCAGTGCCGTTACCAAGGTGAATGTTGTTGTTACCGATGTTGAGCTTTCTGATGAGGGCGCAGACGCTTAATAGAATATTTTTAAATTTTATGCCTGCTACACATAATGTGTGGCAGGCATATTATACAAATTAGCATAAGGGATGTTAAAAATGAAAGAAAACTTAACCATGCTTATGGACCTGTATGAGCTTACTATGGCAAACGGAATTTTTTATTCCAAGGACAGGGATGTTATTTGTTATTTTGATATGTTCTTTCGCCGTGTACCCGATGACGGCGGTTTTGCAATAATGGCAGGTCTTTCAAAGCTTATTGAGTATTTTAAAGAGCTTAAATTTACCGATGATGACATTGAATATTTACGCAGCCTAAACCTTTTTGGTGATGAGTTTTTAGAATATTTAAGAAACTTTAATTTCACCTGTGATGTTTGGGCAATACCCGAAGGCACACCTATTTTCCCAAAAGAACCTATTGTGACCGTTAGGGGTCCTGCTATTCAGGCATTTTTGGTTGAAACAATGGTACTGCTTACCGTTAACCATCAGTCGCTTATTGCCACCAAGGCAAACCGTATTGTCCGCGCCGCAAACGGCAGGGCAGTTTTAGAATTTGGCGCCCGCCGTGCACACAGCTATGATGCCGCTATGCTTGGCGCCCGCTCGGCCATAATTGGTGGTTGTGTTGGTACATCCTGCGTAAAGGCCGCAAAGGACTTTAGCGTAAAACCGTCAGGTACTATGGCACACAGCTGGGTACAGCTTTATAAAAGTGAGTATGAAGCCTTTAAAATCTATGCCGAACAATACCCCGACAGCTGTATGCTTTTGGTTGATACCTATAATGTATTAAAATCGGGCATACCAAATGCAATAAAGGTGTTTAATGAGGTTGTTGTACCCAAGGGCTACCGCCCGCTAGGCGTTAGAATTGATAGTGGTGACATTACATACCTTACCAAAAAGGTGCGTAAAATGTTGGACGATGCCGGTTTTCCCGACTGTAAAATCTGCGTTTCAAACTCACTTGATGAATATCTTATAAGGGATATGCTTATTCAGGGTGCTGCAGTTGACAGCTTTGGTGTTGGTGAAAGGCTTATTACCGCATCATCTGAGGCCGTTTTTGGCGGTGTTTATAAGCTTGTTGCAACCCAAACTAAAGAGGGTAACATAATACCCAAAATTAAAATCAGTGAAAATACCGCTAAAATCACCATCCCATCATTTAAAAAGGCCTGGCGCCTTTTTGATAATGACACAGGCAAGGCCATTGCCGATGTTATTACCCTTTATGATGAGGTTATTGATGATACTAAGCCGTATGAAATATTTGACCCCGTACACACCTGGAAGCGCAAAACCGTAGCCAACTTTACGGCAAAGCCGCTTGCTGTACGCATTTTTGATAAGGGTAAATGTGTTTACGCCTGCCCCAGCGTTGCCGATTCTGCCGCATACTGCAAGCAGCAGGTTGAAACCCTTTGGGATGAGGTTAAGCGCTTTGAAAAGCCACATACCTATTATGTTGACCTTTCAAAAAATCTTTGGGAGGAACGCGCCGCTCTGTTGGAAAAATATTCCTTTAAAGGGTAGCCAAAGCATTTAAATTAAAATATTGATTTTTTTATAAAAATATGCTATTATAAAATTGTAAACTGACATAAAGATGAATTTATCGCCTGAGTGAAAGTTGCAATCAAAACAATATATCTTAATTTTTGACTGCACCTTAGGCTTGGTGCAGTCATTTTTATTTTAAAGGAGTGTTTTTTATGGAAACCAGAGTTGCCGTTATGGGCATTATTGTTGAAAATACAGACTCGGTGGAGGGACTTAACTCTTTACTGCATGAATATGGTAATTACATTATAGGTCGTATGGGTCTACCCTACCGCGAAAAAAACATTAGCATTGTATCCATTGCCATTGACGCCCCGCAGGACACAATATCTGCCCTTTCGGGCAAAATCGGAAGGTTGGATGGGGTAAGCGTTAAAACCGCATACTCCAATGTAATAAGCCATGAATGATATTATAAAGCTTATTGACCGCCTTGAAAAAAGCCACTCACTTAACCTTTCAGAGTATGAGCAGCTTATTAACGGCTACTCCCCCACTGTGGCAGAGTATGCAGGCAAAAAGGCTGAGGCTGTAAGGCAGGCCGTTTATGGCAGGGATGTTTATATTCGCGGACTTATTGAAATAAGTAATATATGTAAAAACGACTGTTACTACTGCGGTATAAGGCACTCAAACAAAAAGTGCCAGCGTTACCGCCTTAGCGAGCAACAAATTTTAAACTGCTGCGATGAAGGCTACAGTCTTGGGTTTAGGACCTTTGTTTTGCAGGGCGGTGAAGATTTGCATTTTAGCGATGAACTACTATGCTCAATCATAACCAAAATAAAAGCCAAATACCCCGACTGTGCCGTAACACTGTCGATTGGTGAGCGCAGCTTTGAAAGCTATAAGGCCTTAAAAGAAGCCGGTGCTGACCGCTACCTATTAAGGCACGAAACAGCCGATAAAGACCATTACCAAAAACTACACCCCGGTAATTTATCCTTTGAAAACCGCATAAAATGTCTTGAAAATTTAAAAAGTCTTGGTTTTCAGGTAGGATGCGGTTTTATGGTTGGCTCACCCTATCAAACGGCTAAAACCCTTGCCAAGGATTTAAAGTTTATTGAAACCTTTAAGCCTGATATGTGCGGCATCGGACCCTATATAACCCACAAAGAAACACCTTTTAAAGATATGCCGTCGGGCAGTTTTGAACTGACCCTTTACCTTTTATCGATAGTGCGCCTTATTGACCCTAATTTGCTTTTACCCGCCACCACAGCGCTTGGCACAATTAACCCTAATGGTCGTGAAATGGGTATTAAAGCAGGCGCCAATGTAGTAATGCCCAACCTTTCACCAACCGACACCCGCAGCAAGTATGAGCTTTATGAGGGCAAAATTTTCAGCGGTGATGAGGCGGCAGAGTGTAAAAAATCGCTTGAAAAAAGCATGAAAGCCATAGGCTACCAAATTGTTACCGCCCGTGGTGATAAAATTAACCAATCTTAAGGAAGTGTGTAAAATGTCAAACTACAATCCAAAATCACTTAAAGCAGAGGAATTTATAAGCGATAGCGAAATTTTAGAAACCCTGCGCTATGCTGAAGAAAATAAAAACAACACTCAGCTTATTGATGAAATTTTAGAAAAAGCAAGACCTAAAAAAACCGCCGATGGTGTAAAATGTGCAGGTCTTACCCACCGCGAAGCATCGGTACTGCTTGCCTGTGAGGACAAGGAAAAAATAAACCAAATGTTTGAATTGGCAGAGGAAATTAAGCAGGCATTTTACGGCAACCGAATTGTTATGTTTGCACCGCTTTACCTTTCAAACTACTGCGTAAACGGTTGTACCTACTGTCCATACCACTATCAAAACAAACATATCTGCCGTAAAAAACTAACTCAAGAAGAAATTAAGGCAGAGGTTATAGCCCTGCAGGATATGGGTCATAAGCGCCTAGCCATTGAAGCGGGCGAAGACCCCGTTAACAACCCCATTGAATATATTTTAGAAAGCATTAAAACCATTTACAGCATACACCATAAAAACGGTGATATAAGAAGGGTTAATGTAAACATTGCCGCCACCACGGTTGAAAATTACCGCAAGCTTAAAGAGGCCGGCATTGGCACATACATTCTGTTCCAAGAAACCTATCATAAAGAAAGCTATGAAAAACTGCACCCAACAGGTCCAAAGCACAATTATGCCTACCATACCGAGGCTATGGACCGCGCTATGGAGGGCGGTATTGATGATGTTGGTCTTGGTGTACTGTTTGGACTGGAGCTTTATAAATATGAATTTGCGGGTCTTTTAATGCATGCCGAGCATTTAGAGGCGGTGCATGGTGTTGGTCCCCACACCATTAGTGTACCAAGACTTAAAAGGGCAGATGATATTGACCCAAATCAGTTTGACAACGGTATATCGGATGAAATTTTTGAAAAAATTATTGCCTGCATTCGCATTGCTGTACCCTACACAGGTATGATAATTTCTACCAGAGAAAGTGAAGCGGTGCGCGGCAGGGCACTTCGCCTTGGTATTTCACAAATCAGCGGTGCTTCAAGAACATCGGTTGGCGGCTACACCGAAGAGGAGCGCCCACACGATTCTGAACAGTTTGATGTTTCTGACCAACGCACCCTTGATGAGGTTGTAAGGTGGCTTATGGAACTGGACCACATCCCTTCATTCTGTACCGCCTGCTACCGTGAGGGCAGAACAGGTGACCGCTTTATGCAGCTTTGTAAAAACGGTCAAATCCTTAACTGCTGTCACCCCAACGCACTTATGACCCTTACCGAATATTTGGTGGACTACGCAAGTGAGGAAACCAAAAAAGTGGGCTTTGCACTTATTGAGAAAGAACTTGGTAAAATCCCCAAAGAAAAGGTTAAAAATATAGCCGAGGATAATATTAAGCAAATCAAAGCATCAAACAGACGCGATTTTCGTTTTTAAGGTAAGAAATCAAACCTAATCGAAAGGAAAATTACTATGAGCCTTAATGAAGTTGTTTCGAGTGAGCGGGTGCATATTGGCTTTTTCGGACTGAGAAACGCAGGTAAATCAAGCCTGGTTAATGCCGTTACAGGGCAAAACCTTTCACTGGTGTCAGATGTAAAGGGCACCACCACCGACCCCGTTTTAAAGGCAATGGAGTTACTGCCACTTGGCCCCGTAGTTATAATTGATACCCCCGGTATTGATGATGAGGGCGAGCTTGGTTTAATGAGGGTTGAAAAGGCAAAGCAGGTTTTAGCCAAAACCAATATTGCCGTTTTGGTAGCATCTGCCTCCGCGCCCCTTTCCCCTGCTGAAAATGACCTTATAAAGCTTTTTAAAGAAAAAAGCATACCCTACATTATTGCTAAAAACAAGGCCGATTTACTTTTGACACTGCCAAAGGAAAGTGATAATGAAATTTATGTAAGCGCAACCAAAAACATAAACATAAATGAACTTAAAGAAAAAATTGCATCACTTAAAAAGGTGACGGATAGCGATAAAAAAATCCTTGCCGATATAGTAAAATCGGGCGATACCGTTATACTGACCATCCCCATTGATGAGGCGGCACCAAAAGGCAGGCTTATATTACCCCAACAACAGGTGCTTCGTGAACTGCTTGAAATTGGGGCAACCGCCCTTGCCTGCAAACCTACCGAGCTTGAGCAAACGCTTGATAAGCTTAAATCGCCGCCCGACCTGGTTATAACCGATTCGCAGGTGTTTGGTGAGGTTGCAAAAATTCTGCCGTGTGATGTTAGCCTTACATCATTTTCAATTCTTTTTGCCCGTTATAAGGGTGATTTAAAGACAGTAGTAAGCGGCGCCGCAGCAATTAAAAATCTAAAAGACGGTGACACCGTTTTAATATCTGAAGGGTGTACCCACCACCGCCAATGCAATGATATTGGCACCGTTAAACTGCCAAACCTTATAAAAAGCTTTACTAAAAAGCAAATAAATTTTGAATTCACTTCGGGCACAGAATTTAAAAACAACCTTACTAAATACGCCCTTATTGTCCATTGCGGCGGCTGTATGCTAAATGAAAAAGAAATGAAGCACCGCATATCCACCGCAGTAAGTGCCAATATACCCATTACCAACTACGGCATTGCATTGGCCTTAATAAACGGTATACTTAAACGCTCGGTTGAGCCGTTTGAGGAAATTAAAGATATATTTGATTAAATTACATTATCCCCCGCCTTTTTTTCAAGGCGGGGTGTTTATGTAGCAAAAAAGCCAACCGAAAATGAGTAGGGTTGCTAAGGACAGTTTTCTTTAATAAAAGCGAAATTTTGCACACAAATTTCCTGCTTGCAACAGCATAAGACAAAACTACCCGAAGAAGAGAAAATAAAACTCTTTTTCGGGTAGTAATTTTTATATAGTGATATTCTGTGCTAAACGCACAGAGTGATATTTCCCTTTCGGAAAGTGATATTGAAATCTTACGATTTTAAGTGATATTTTATTCGCCAAAAACTGCCGAAGGCAATATCACTTGAACGAAGTTCAAATATCACTGCAAAGCAATATCACTCGCCGCAAGGCGAATAAAACTGCCCAAGTTTCCTTAAGAACACTTGGGCAATTCGGTTGGCTTTTTATTTACTTATTTGCTTATCTTACGAAAGCATCGTGAACGGCTTCAACTGCACGGTCGGCCTTTTCAACATCAATTAAAACTGAAATTTTAATTTCACTGGTTGAAATCATATGAATGTTAATGTTTGCATCATAAAGGGCTTCAAACATTTTGGCAGCAACGCCGGGGTGGGTTTGCATACCGGTACCAACAATTGAAACCTTGGCTACTGTTTCATCGTGGGCTACGCTTGAATACTTAAGTGAATCCTTAAGCTTTTCAACTGCGGCAATAGCATCAGCACACTGGTCCTGTGAAACAGTAAAGGTAATATCCTTAGTGCCGTCACGACCTACCGACTGTAAAATAATATCTACATTGATTTTTGCCTGACCTAAGGCATTAAAAAGCTTAAAGGCTGTACCGGGGTGGTCGGTAAGACCAACAACCGATATACGGGATACATTTTTATCACAAGCGGCACCGCGAACTAACATTTTTTCCATTTTAACTGTCTCCTTTACTATTGTACCGGGTTTAGATTCTAAACTAGAAAGCACTTCTAACTCAACATTATATTTTTTTGCCATTTCAACCGAACGGCTGTTAAGTACCTGTGCACCAAGGGATGCAAGCTCTAACATTTCATCGTAGGTTATTTCATCAATCTTAACGGCGTTTTTAACCTTGCGTGGGTCGGCGGTGTAAACACCGTCAACATCGGTGTAGATTTGGCAAAGGTCGGCTTTAAGGCTTGCGGCAATGGCAACGGCGCTGGTATCAGAGCCACCACGACCAAGTGTTGTAACATCATCATATTTATTTATGCCCTGGAAGCCCGCAACAACAACTATATTACGGCGTGCAAGCTCAGCCTTAAGGCGTTCAGATTCAATTCTTTTAATTCTGGCTACGGTGTAGTTGGAGTCGGTTTGAAAGCCTGCCTGCCAGCCAAGAAGTGAAACAACGGGGTAACCCATCCTTTCAATTGCCATTGCTAAAAGTGAAATTGAAATTTGCTCACCTGCGGAAAGCAGCATATCCATCTCTCTTTTAGATGCGGTGGGGTTAATCTCCTTAGCCTTTGCTATAAGGTCATCGGTGGTATCACCCTGAGCCGAAACAACAACCACTACATTATTGCCTTTTTTATACTCATCTGTTACAATGCGGGCAACATTATTTACCCTTTCGGCATTGGCAACCGAGCTGCCGCCGAACTTTTTGACTATTAGTGCCATAAAATTACTCCTTTGTGCTGTTTACTATTTCAACCTTTGCGCCAACAGGGTCGGCTAAAAGTTCTACTACTGTCCAATTAAAAATACCATTTTTCTTCAGTTCAAGCTCAATGTTTTTGGCAAAGGCATTGTCTTTTTCATCAATTATTGCCATAACGGTGGAGCCCGCACCGCTTATATACACACCATAGGCGCCCAGCTCATAGGCAACCCTAAAGGCTGTATCTGCGCCTTTTATAAGCCCCATTCTAAAGGGTTGATGAAGCATATCACTGGTAGCAACCTTTAGGTTTTCCAAACTGCCCGAAAAAAGCGATGCCGTCATAAGGGCAGAGCGCGAAAGGTTAAAAACTGCATCCTGTCTGGAGACGGTGTTTGGTAAAACCGAACGGGCGTGTGATGTTTTAAGGGTTTCAGAGGGAATTAAAGCCACAAACTTTGCGTGGTGGTTAACCGGCACACTTACCGAATAAACCTTACCGCTATCAATAGCGCAGGTTACCAAGCCGCCCAAAATTGCAGGGGTTGTGTTATCGGGGTGACCCTCAATCGCGGCCGAAAGGTTAATAAGCTCATCCCTTTTAAGGGGGTTGCCCAAAAGGGCATTAGCACCCAAAAGACCACCTATTAAGCAGGCAGATGAACTACCAAGACCGCGCGCCATTGGTATATTATTTATCTGGCGAATTTTAAGCCCCTTAAAGGGTTTATTTAAAATTTCATAAATCCTTTTTGCAGAGGAATAAACCATATTGGTTTCATCGGTTGGAATTTCTACCCCGTCAAGTGATGCAATATCTATTCCATCATATTCCTCAATGTAAATTGTGTTATACATTGTAAGCGCAAGGCCAAGGCTATCAAACCCTGAACCCATATTTGCGCTGGTTGCGGGTACAGTTACTTTAATCAAAAACCGCACCCCTTAGTTTAGTACATGAAGTATTGCGGGATTTTCAAGCTCCTTAACCGATTCAATGGCCAAAGTAAGCTCCTGCTCTACCATAGCGGGGGTAATAAAGGCAACCTCGCCGTTATCCTCTGCACCTACTATAAACTCTGCCTCATCCAAAACGGCAAAAACTGCGGCTTTGGCGGCAATAACATCATTAACCTTAGCGCGTACATAAAGCTTGGTTTTAACGGTTTTTGAATCAACCACATAGTCTTTATCACCATCATCCCAAGAAAGGTACTTCCTTGCCTGAAGGTGCTTAACGCAGTCAATAACATCGGCAACAACGGCACTTGCGGTGGGCAGCTTGCCTGCGCCGCGACCGTAGAATAAAACATCGCCTACTGCGTCGCCACGCACCATAACGGCATTAAATACATCGTCCACACCTGCAAGCTGATTATCGTTTGGTATAAGTGCGGGGTAAACATCTGCCGAAATTTTGCCGTCATCCAAAAGTTTGGAATGACCTATAAGCTTAATTACATAACCTGCAATGCCTGCATACATAACATCCGAAAGGGTTATTTTGGTAATACCTTCGGTGCGGACCTGATTTGGGTAAACATGCCTTCCAAAGCAAAGTGATGCAAGTATACATATTTTACGGCAGGCATCGTGACCGTCAACATCGGCCGAAGGATTACGCTCTGCATAGCCTAACTGTTGGGCAAGGGCCAACGCATCATCAAATGCCATATTTTCTTTAATCATTTTGGTTAAGATAAAGTTGGTGGTGCCGTTAAGTATGCCAAACACCTCATAAAGGTCATTTGCGGCAAGGCACTGTGCAATTGGGCGAAGCACCGGTATACCACCGCCAACGCTTGCCTCAAACAGGAAGTTTACATTCTTTTCCCCTGCTATTTTAAGCAGCTCAGCGCCGTGTGCGGCAACCAATTCTTTATTTGAGGTGCAGACGCTTTTGCCGGCCTCTAAACAGGCCTTTACATACTCATAAGCGGGGTTAATGCCACCCATAACCTCAACAACAACCTTAATGCTTTCATCCTTTAAAATAAGGTTAAAATCTTTAATAAAGCGGTCGCTGTAATCAAGACCGGGAAAATCCCTTAAATCTAAAATGTATTTAACATTTATTTTATTTTTAGCCTTAAGTGCTATGCTTTCTTCGTGGGCAAGTAAAACCTCAACCACGCCCGAGCCCACAACACCGTGGCCCATAACTGCTACATTAACTGTTTGCATAAAAAATTCCTCCACAAACTATACCTCGCCCAAAACCTGCTCAAGGGTTATTACCCCATCAATTGAAAGCAGTTTTTTAAGTACGGCCGAAACATCGCTACCTTTTTCTTCCCTATACGATACGGTAACCTGTGCAACACCGCCCGAAGGCATACCTTGATTTATTGTTAAAATATTGGCCTTCATTGAATGAAGGGTTGAAATAAAATCAGATAGTACACCCGCTTTGTCTTCCAAAACGGCCGAAAGATTTACAACATTACCCTGTGCGCGCTCCTTATATGCGAAAACAAAGTCGCGGTACTTATAAAATGCACTGCGCGAAATGCCACACATTTTTGCCGCTTCGGTTGCGCTTTTTGCCTTTTTTTGGGCAATCAGGCGCTTGGCCTCCACAACCTTTTCAAAAACCTCCGGTAGTACATCTGCCTTAACCAGCAACATATCATTTTCCAATTTAATGTCCACCACCCAAGCACAAATGTTTTTGGATATGAACAAATATAACATATTTTTTATCTAAAATCAATAGCAGTTAGAAAGAAATTTTTGCTTTTTTTAAGGAATAAATGTGCAATTTTACGAAAATATAGAAAATATCATTAAATGGATGCTTTTTTTAGAGTTTTACATAGGTTTATTGGTTGGCTTTTTGCAGTTTGGCATATAATAAAAATCTTCTTCATACTATTAAATAGGTATTATTAAAAAGGAGAGATAACCGATGGATTTTAAGATTACAAACTACAGTGTAACCTCTGAACAGCTTTGTTTAGAGCAAACTGCCGAGCTGCCAATAGATACCGATTTTACCGTGCCTGATTATTCGGGTGAGATATGCAAAATAATAAAGTGTGATGTTAAAAGCTTTGCATCATCCAAGCATCTAAGCGGCAACACACTTTCGGTTGAGGGCGATGCAGTGCTAACCGTAATTTATGCCGATAAAGATTCAAATATTTTTTCTGCCGTGCAGGAAATACCCTTTAAAAAGATATTTGAAACGGGCAAAAATTTAGATGGCGGTTTTTGTGATGTAAGCTTTGAGGGGGTAATTCACGCCTGCCGTGCCGTTACCGAGCGCAGAATTAGTATTAAGGCATCGGTAAGGGTTAACGCAAAGGTAACAGTTAATGAAAAAACCGAAATTATTACCGATGTTGATGATAGCTGCTTTGAAACCTTTTGCGGTCAGGCCGACATTACCACCCCGCTTAGCACGGTACAAAAGCTAATTATTATTGATGAGGAGCTTACTTTACCCCAAAACTCCCCCGCCGCCGCAAGGGTAATCAGAACCGATTCTTCGGCCACCGTTACCGACTGTAAAATAATTGTTGGCAAGGTTATAGTAAAGGGCGATTTAAAGGTGGATGTGCTTTACTGTACGGGTGAAAACACCCTTCAAAAAGAGTGCTTTAACATACCCTTTAATCAGATTTTAGATATGCCTGAAATCAATGAAAACTGTGAGTGTGAAGCAAAGGTTACGGTTTGTGGCAAAAGCATTACTCCCCGCACCAATAATGAGGGGCTTTGCAACACCTTTATGCTTATTGCCAAACTTGAATTAACGGCAAATGCCAGGTGCAGCTCCACCGTGCCGGTTATATATGACCTTTATTCAACCAAATTTAAAACCGATGTTACCCTTAATGAAGTAAAGTTCACTAAAATTGTAAAACAGGTAAATGAAACTTTTTTATGCAAAAAGGCCCTTACCCTACCTGAAATGGATAGCGAGGTTTTAGACCTGTGGTGTAATATAAGCAGTGTTATGGCAAAATGCGAAAGTGATAAAATCACCCTGTTTGGCAGCCTTACCGCCTGCATACTGTACAAAAATGCCGACAATGACACAGGCGTTTTTGAAAAGGTTATTGATTTTGAATTTCCAATAGAGCTTGATAGCAATTTAAAAATGCCTGTTTGCAAGCCTGAAATTAAGGTGATTGCCTGCAGTCATACTGCGGCGGGCGGCAACACCGAGCTTATGGTTGAGCTTAAAATTTGCGCCGCGGTGTATGATACCTGCTCACATTCACTTATAACCGATATATTGGTGGATGAAAATGAAAGTATACTTGCCAAATCTGCGCTTGTTGCCTATTTTGCAGATAAGGGTGAAAATGTTTGGGAAATTTGCAAAAGCTTTTCCGCCAAAAAGGCTGAGCTTATGGAAATAAACCACCTTACCGAAGATATACTTCAAAGCCCAAAAATGCTTATTGTACCGCTAATGTAACAAAAAATGCGTCTTACTTTTTAGTAAGACGCATTTTTTATATACTGTAAATTGATAAATCAATACTGCCGTCGGGTCTGAAGATAATGCCCTCCGCCTCTAAAAGCTTGCGCTGGGCATCACCGCCGCCAAAGGCAAAGGATTCAGCAATTTTGCCCTCACGGTTTACCACTCTGTGGCAGGGTATTACACCCGGGGCGGGGTTAACATGCAGTGCATATCCCACTACCCTTGCCCAACGGGGATTGCCCGCCAAGGCGGCAACGGTGCCATAGGTGGCAACCTTGCCTTTAGGTATTGATTTTACCGTTTCATATATTTTTTTAAAAACTTCACCCTGCAACAATATCACCCTTTATAGTTTAACCAAATAACTTATATTATTCGGTTATATTACTTTTGGTACGCATAATGGCATTTTGCCAATTTTCATAAAGGGTATTAACCTCTGCCAAGGGCATAACGGGATTAAAGCTTTTATAACCGTTTTGCTCCACCATTTTGGCAATTTCATTGGTATCTGCCCAAAAGCCTACGGCAAGACCCGCAAGGCAGGCCGCACCAAACGCAGTGGCTTCGGTTATGGGTGGGCGCCTAACCTCAATACGAAGTAAATCAGACTGAAACTGCATCATAAAATCACTTACCGATGCACCTCCATCCACCCTGATGCCTGTTATTGGGCAGGAAAATTCCTTTTCCATAGCGCGGACCAAGTCGGTTACCTGATATGCAATTCCCTCTAAAACGGCACGACAAATATGTGCTTTGCCGGTGCCCCTTGTAAGACCTGTTAAGGTGCCCCTTGCGTACATATCCCAGTGGGGTGCACCAAGCCCCGTAAAGGCAGATACAAAGTAAACGCCGCCGTTATCGGGCAAAGATTCAGCTAGTTTATCACACTCACTTGGTTTTGAAATAATGCCAAGCTCATCCCTTAACCATTTTATTGATGAGCCTGCATTAAAAACACTACCCTCTGCAGCATAAATGGTTTTGGCACCAATTTGCCAGCCTATTGTAGTAATTAGGTTTTTAGAAAGTACAGGCTTGTCACCTATATTCATAAGCGTAAAGCAACCCGTACCATAGGTATTTTTGGCATCGCCCGCATTAAAGCAGCATTGACCAAAAAGTGATGCCTGTTGGTCGCCAACTGCGCTACAAATTGGTATGCCGTGAAATTCGGGTAAAAGGTCGGTTGATATTTCACCATAAACCTCACTGGAGGATACGACCTTTGGCAGCATAGCAATGGGCACTGTAAGGGTTTCACACAGTTTTTCAGAATAGGTGCAGGTGTTAATGTCAAAAAGCATAGTGCGTGATGCGTTTGAAACATCGGTAATGTGGCATTTGCCGCCCGTTAAATTCCAAATAAGCCAGCTATCAACGGTACCTGCTAAAAGCTCACCTGCCTCGGCCCTTTGGCGGGCACCCGGAACATTATCTAATATCCATTTAATTTTAGTACCGCTGAAATATGCATCAATAGGAAGCCCTGTTATATTGCGTATGTAATCTGCAAGGCCGCGTTCTTTTAAATTCTCACAGTACTCTGCGGTGCGTCGGCACTGCCACACAATAGCGTTAAAAACGGGTTTGCCTGTAAATTTATCCCAAACTATAACCGTTTCACGCTGATTGGTTATGCCTACTGCCGCAATTTCACTTGGGCTGACCCCCGCCTTTTCCACCGTCTTTTTTACCGATGTAATTTGGCTTTCAAGTATATCCATGGGGTCCTGCTCCACCCAACCGGGGGTGGGAAATATTTGTCTGAAATCCTGTCCCGCGGTGGATACAATTTCTCCCGCGCGGGAGAATAAAATTGCGCGGGAGCTGGTTGTGCCTTGGTCTAACGATAAAATATATTTTTTCATAGCGTTTACCAATCTAAATCTTCTTCACTGCTGGTTTGTTCCTGTAAGATGTTGGTATTATAGTAAACTGTAATACGCTCATCAGGGCTTACCTTTTCACCCATTGCAGGTGCGGTTTCAATAACAACCTGCTCTTTGGTTTGGGTATCACCCATTTTTTCCATAAATTCAATATTATTATATTCAAAGCCAAGCTTTAAAAGTTCAATTAAAGCCTGGTCCTTGGTCATACCCGAAAGGCTTTTTGGAATTTTAACCTCTGCATTACCAAGACTTACTGTAAGCTGTACCTTTGTGCCCTTTTTGGTAACGGTGCCGATTTGCACCGACTGAGCGCAAATTTTACCGCGTTCAATTTTGCTGTTATATTCCTTTTTAACAACCTCAAACTCATACCAATCGCCGTATTCATCAATAAGCTCGGGCAGGGTTTTGCCTGAAAAATCAGGTGTCGACTGTTGCTTTTCGGGGGTTGATGAAGCATCAATGGTGTGGTAAGACTCAACGCTATTGGTTGGAAGCGATGGTGCTGATGAAACATCCTCATCACTGCCACTAAAGAATGAAAAATAAACAATAATGCCTATAATTGCCAGCAAAACTGCGGTAGCAAGTGCGGCAAAAAGGGTGTACTTTTTATTGCTACCCTTTGTGGCTTGTGCCTTTTTAGGCTTGCCGCTACCATCGTTAACATATGACTCTGCCGCCTGAAGGTCGTTTTTAAACTCTGCCATTGTGGGAGTGCGGTCGGTCGCTTCAACCTGAAGGGCATTAGCCATGGCAACCAACACACTGCGGGGCATTTTTTCTGCAATGGAGCGCGGAAAACTTAAATTGTCACTTTCAAGGCGAAGCTTTGAATCGGGTGGGGTGTTGCCTGTAAGGGTGCGGAACATAGTAGCCGCAAAACCGTAAATATCGGTAGCAGGGGTAATATCTTCGCCCCTATACTGCTCAACAGCGGCAAAACCGGGGTAAAGCTGTGAGGTCATTTGACTGCGGGCATTGCGTGCGGCAGGAATTAAAAAATCTGCAATACGCACCTTACCGTCACGACCGACAAAAAGGGTGTCAACCGAAATGCCACCGTGAACAATGCCGTTTTCGTGCAAGGTTTTAAGTGAATTCATAAGGGGTAAAAACAAGGGCCTAACCTGGTCCCAGGTAAGCAAACCGCCGTTACGAATTAAAAATTCCTTAAGGCTGATGCCGGGCTGATACTCGGTAATAGCGTAGGCTGTTTTATTAACCTCAAAAATATCAATAACGCGGTAAAGTGCCGAAACATTGGCAAGGGCACCTAGTTTTTTATTAAGCTCAATAAACCTGATAATACCTTCATTATAAACATAGGCGGTGTCCCCCTTTATTTCAACACTGCCATCGGCATTTCTGCCGCAAAGACCTGCAGGAAAATATTCTGCAATCTTTACAACCGATTCGGTAACGGTATCAAAGCCGATATAGTTAAAGCCTTCACCAGTAACACTGACTGCCTTACCCACCGCATAACGGCCTGCAAGCAGGGTGCGAAGTGGTAAAGCGCCCGCTTCATTATATGTATTGCTATCAAAACCGCAAACCGAGCATACCTGCTCATTACCGGTTTCACTCATACATCCCATACACAGATTGCTTAAGTTTTGCACTTAAATCATCCTTTCAGTTTTTGTATTGCAATTTTTTATATAAAAGCCTTTAGCTTTTTATACGCTTTTTAAAATTTCAAGGGCTTTTTGCTTATCATTATCAATAGAATTTTTTAAATCTTCTACCGAAGCAAACCGCTGCTCAGCCCTTATAAAATCCACCAAAAATACCTTTGCGGTTTTACCGTAAACACTTTTATCAAAATCAAAAATATTGGTTTCGCTTATGGTGTAGTCGGTTTTAAAGGTTGGGCGGATGCCAATATCGGTAACCGATTTATAAATTTTGCCGTCAATTTCAGTAAGGCTGGCATAAACACCGTATTTAGGCTTAACCATTATTTCGGGGTAAAGCTGATTTATGGTGGGAAAGCCCAATACCCTGCCACGCTCATCACCGTGTAATACGGGTGCGGTGTAGCAAAACCTTCTGCCAAGCATTTGATTGGCTAAAGCAATTTCACCATTTAAAACCGCCTGCCTTATTCGTGTGCTTGAAACGGGCATATCGCCGCTTAATACCGCATTGGCAAGGCAAAATTTAATGCCATTTTCATTGCAAAAGGTTTGCAAATCATCGGTACTGCCCAAAGCGTTTTTGCCAAACCTGAAATTAAAGCCCGATGCAATAACCGAAGGGTTATATTCTTTTGCTATATCGGTTAAAAACTGTGTAGCGGTAAGGTTTTTAATTTTTTCAAAATCTAAAACTACAACCTTTATACCCAACCGCTGCATAGCAGTTATCTTTTCTTCGGGTGTCATTAAAAGGTTTTTGCATTCACTTGCCTTAGGGGGTAGATTAAAGGTAAGGGCAATAGGACTGCCGCCCTTATTAAGAATTTGATTTAAAACGGCCTTATGCCCTATATGCAGGCCGTCAAAAGTGCCTAAAGCGACCATATTTTTGGGCATAAGTCACGCATCCTTTCGGTTAATTATCGTCGGTAAAATGGTGTGTAAGGCAGTTTATTTTAAGGCAGGCTTTATTAGTATCAACCTCACCAAGACCTAAAAACTTATTCATACCCTTTACACGAAAAATCTGACCATTTTTTGGTGGTACAGAAAATTTAAGTCTACCCAAATCAAGCTCACCGCCGTTAATAAACCTATTGGCCTGCGCGCTTGAAACGGTCAGTTCATCATACCCCATTACGGCCTTTTCACAGTCTAATAAATATAAGCCGATATTTTCAGGGGTAAGGTCATTTAAATCAACACACTGTTTTAAACTAAAGCCTGCGGTTTTGGTGCGGGTAAGGGCGGTAAGCATAGCGCCTGTACCAAGCTTCTCACCAATATCGGCCGCAAGCGAGCGAATATAGGTGCCCTTTGAACAAAGCACCCTTATTTCAAAGGTGTTTTTGTTAAAGCTTAAAAGCTCCAGTTCAAAAATTTCAATATCCCTGGGCTTTCGTTCAACCTGTTTACCCTCACGGGCAAGGTCATAAAGCCTAACACCATCTTTTTTAATTGCCGAATACATTGGGGGTGTTTGCTGCTGTTTACCCAAAAAGGTTTTTAGCACATCTTCAAGCTGATTTTTAGTAACGCTAACCTCACTTTTAGATAAAACACTGCCTGTTCTATCCAGAGTATCGGTTGTGGTACCAAGCTCCACCCTTGCTATATATTCCTTATCGGCATCAAGCATCATACCGCAAAGCACGGTGGCGCGACCAACAAATATTGGCAAAACCCCCGTAGCCATTGGGTCTAATGTACCGGTATGCCCCACCCTTTTTTGGTGCAAAAGCCACTTGATTTTTGACACCGCCGAAAATGAGGTTATACCTTCAGGTTTATTTATCAGTAATAATCCCTGCACTGTCATCCTCCAAAACGGATTTAACATATTTTAAAATTTCTTTTTTTGCCTGCTGTACGCTAAATTCGGCGCCAAGCTGACAACCTGCGGCGCGTATATGACCGCCACCGCCAAGCTTTTTACAAATTTCTGACGCATCAACGGGTGGATAGGTTCTAACCGAAATTTTAAATCCGCCCTGCTGTCTTTCACGCATTGTTACACCAACAATAACGCCCTCAATACTGCGGGATATAGAAGTAATACCCTCTAAATCCTCATCCTTGCAGCCGGTTTTTTCATACATTTCACGGGTGACGGTGATTATTGCACACCTGTCATCAAAATGAAACTCCATAGCCTCTAACGCCATACGCTCAAGCTCCACGCGTATGCGGCTTTTGGTTTCAAACATAATACGGTTAATTTCAGCCGTATCAATACCACATTCCATTAAATTAGCGCCTATACGAAGGGTTTTGGCGGTGGTGTTTGAAAACCTAAAACAGCCTGTATCGGTTGAAATACCGGTATAAAGGGCAAGCGCCATAGTCTTATCAACATTAACGCCTAAAAGCAATGCCAAATCATAAATACATTCACAGTTGGCGGCGGCACTGGCATCTAAATAGGTAAGCTTTGCATAGCCGTTATTTGAAACATGGTGGTCAATACAAAGCTCAACCCTGTCTTTATATTCAGCCTCTAAATCGCCCAAAAGCTTACTATCGGCAACATCCACCGCAATAACGGTGGTTTTTTTGCCAAAATCACAGTTTTGTGGGGCAAATTTAGTAAAATAACTGTATTTTTCAGGTATTTCATCCGAACAAATAACGGTTGAAGTTTTGCCCATACTATTTAGTAGCATAGCAAGACCAAAGCCTGAGCCTAAAGTATCGCCGTCGGGATTTTGGTGGGTTAAAATAACAAAGTTATCATTATTTTTTAAAAACTCCGCCGTTTGCATAAGGGTTATAAAACCCTGCTTTGCAGTATCTAACAATATTAGTCCTCCTTATCAGAAGAATCTTGGTGGTCAAAGGATTCAATAATGTTCATAATCTGCGCGCTTTTTATTATAGAATCATCTGCAACAAAGCGCAGTTCAGGAACCTTGCGTAGCTTAAGGCGGCTGCCAAGCTCACGGCGGATAAAGCCCGCCGCGCTTTTTAGCCCCTTAACCGACTGCAGGGTTGCATCATAGCCCTCAATGGCGCTTACATAAACGGTAGCATAGGATAAATCGCCCGAAACATCCACCTTTACTACGCCAATAAGCGGGCTTACTCTTGGGTCTTTAACCTCACGCAGAAGTGAGCTTAAAGCCATTTGTATATCAGAAGTGATTCTTCCGTGCTTAAATCCAGCCATAACTTAATCTCTATACTCCTCAATAATAAAGGCTTCAAAAACGTCGCCTTCCTTAACATCGCCAAACTTTTCAAGGCCAATACCGCACTCATAACCCTGTGCAACTTCCTTAACATCATCCTTAAAGCGGCGGAGAGATGAAATTTCATCCTCAGTGATAACTATGCCGTCACGAACAACGCGGATTTTTGCATTACGGGTAACCTTACCATCGGTAACATAACAACCTGCAATGGTACCAACACTGGAGATTTTATAGGTATCACGAACCTCCACCTGACCAAGCTGTACCTCGCGGAATTTGGGTGCAAGCATACCCTTCATAGCGGCGGTAATTTCTTCAATACAATCATAAATAACGCGGTACATACGAATGTCAACGCCATCACGCTCGGCCGAGGCTTTGGCAACAGCATCGGGGCGAACATTAAAGCCAACTATAATGGCACCTGATGTGCCCGCAAGCATAACATCAGATTCATTTATGGCGCCAACGCCACCGTGAATAACCTTAACGCGTACCTCTTCGTTACTGATTTTTTCCAAGCTTTCACGAACGGCCTCAACAGAGCCTTGAACATCGGCCTTAACTATAACATTAAGCTCCTTCATATCGCCCTCCTCCAAATGAGAGAAGAGGTTATCAAGGGTAACCTTTTGTGCGGCCTTAAACTGCTCTTCCTTGGCTTTTTGCTTTCTTTGCTCAACCAACTGACGGGCAAGGCGTTCATCACTAACGGCATCAAATGCATCGCCAGCTGAAGGTACTTCGGCAAGGCCGGTAATTTCAACAGGAACAGATGGACCTGCAACCTTTACGGTTTGACCCTTTTCATTGGTCATAATTCTTACACGACCAACAGAAGTGCCTGCAACGATAATATCACCTGTGTTAAGTGTACCGTTTTGAACCAGAAGTGTAGCAACAGGGCCCCTACCCTTATCAAGGCGGGCTTCAATAACTATACCCTTTGCACGGCGGTCGGGATTGGCTTTAAGCTCCATCATTTCTGCTACAAGCAGGATATTTTCAAGCAAAACATCAATACCCTGATGTGTATGTGCCGAAACGGGAACACAAATAACATCGCCGCCCCACTCTTCAGGTACCAAGGAATGCTCGGTAAGCTGTTGCTTAACGCGGTCGGGGTTGGCTTCAGGTTTATCCATTTTATTTATGGCAACGATAATTTGAACATCGGCAGCCTTTGCGTGGTTAATAGCCTCAATAGTCTGTGGCATAATACCGTCATCTGCGGCAACAACCAAAACTGCAATATCGGTAGCCATTGCGCCACGCTGACGCATTGAGGTAAATGCGGCGTGACCGGGGGTATCAAGGAAGGTAATATCCTGACCTTCATGATTAACACGGTAAGCACCTATGTGCTGGGTAATACCGCCAGCCTCGGTTGAGGTAACCTTTGCGTTACGAATAGCATCCAAAAGGGATGTTTTACCGTGGTCAACGTGACCCATAACAACAACAACGGGGCTGCGGGGTTTTAAGCTTTCTGCGGTATCCTCGGTGTCATCCATAATTCTTTCTTCAATGGTAACAACAACCGCTTTTTTGATTTTACAGCCCATTTCAAGCACTACGATTTCGGCTGTATCATAGTCAATTGTCTGGGTTACAGAGGCCATAACACCAAGCTTCATAAGCTCCTTAATAACCTCTGCGGCGGTCTTTTTAAGACCTGCGGCAAGTTCGCCAACAGTAATTTCATCACCAACAGTAACGGTGATGGGGGTTTTCTTAATGCGTTCTAACTGCATACGGCGAATTCTATCCTGCTCGGTCTCCCTTTTAACACCCTGTGGGCGTCTTTGGTCGCGGGATTTTTGCTTAATTTTTTGCTTGCGCTGCATATTATCCTTCATGGTGTTTGCGGGCGCAATGCTTTCATATTTTTCATTATACTTTTCAAGCTCAACATTGTTGGCTCTGGTATCAACGCGGCGAATTTGTGCAGGACCGCGATTAGGTGCGGGACCGCCAACCTTTTCCTTTTTGGGTTGTGGCGGAATAACAATAGGCTCACCCTTGGGCTCGGGCTTTGAGGCGGGTTCTGCCTGCTTTTTAGGCTCGGCCTTTTTGGGTGCAGCAGGGGCCTTGGGCTGCTCTGCCTTTGCTTTAGGTTTAGCACCTGCAACCTCAACCTTTTTATCAAGCTTTTGGGGCTGGGGTTTATCCTCTGCCTTTTTAGCGGCAGGCTTTTTATCCTCGGCAGGCTTTGGCTCATCCTTAACGCCGTCACGCTTTTTGCGTGCTTCGGCAGCCTCTTTTTTAATTTGCTCAAGCTTTTTAAGCTCGGCCTCTTTATCCTTTTTAGCCTTTTGCCTTGCCTCATTACCGGCGGCAAAATAGGCATCAAAGTTAGCCACCGAATGTTTGGTGGTAAGCTGGTTGAAAATATAGTCAAGCTCATTTTCCTCTAAAGAGTTTGAGCTTTTCTTGGGCTCACCGCCCAAGGGTGCCAAAATTGCGGCAATATCTTTTGATGTTAAGGCAAAATCCTTTGCAACATCACTAACCTTATATTTAATCATAAATTGTTTCCTCCTTGCAAAATTGCTTTGCAAAAGCCTTCATCGGCGGTGGCAAGCACACCTGCTGTGGTTTTAGTGGCGTGGGCAACCGTTTCACGGTCAAAGTCAAGTCTTATAAAAACTGCACCGCCGCCGCTTGCATGGTATTTAAGTTCTTTTTCGGTTTTTGCGGATATATCACTGCTAAGCATAACCAAACAGTTGCCGCCCTTTTTAACAAGCTCGGTAACCTTTTCGGTGCCTGCAACAAGTTTGCCCGCTTTTTTACAAAATCCTAAAAGGGTTAAAACTTTACTTTGAACCAAGCAAGTCCATCTCCTTTTCAAGGGAATTGTAAATTTCATTTGGAATAGCAACAGAAAAAGAACGTTCAATTCTTTTGGATTTTATAGCCTTTTCTAAACAGGCTTTACTACGGCATATATATGCGCCGCGACCGTTTTTCTTACCGGTAAAATCCAGCGAAATATTACCTTCGGGGTCTTTAACAACACGAATAAGCTCATTTTTAGGCTTCATTTCATTGCAGCCAAGACACATACGAAGCGGTATTTTTTTAAGGCCCATTAAGCCACTTTCCTTTCAGCAATAAAATTCATTAACCGATATATGGGGTGATATTATTCCTCATCCTCACCGTAATATCCGCTTTCAGGACGGATATCAATTTTCCAACCGGTAAGGCGTGCGGCAAGGCGCACGTTTTGGCCCTTATTACCAATTGCAAGGGAGAGTTGTGAATCGGGAACGGTTGCGCGGCAGGCTTTAGGCTCTTCACTTAAAATTTCCACCGAAACAACCTTTGCGGGTGAAAGTGCTTCAGAAATATACATAACAGGGTCTTCTGAATATTTAACAATTTCAATCTTTTCGCCCGAAAGCTCTTCAACGATTTTATTAACACGGGCACCGCGCTGACCTATACAAGCGCCGACTGCATCAATTTCTTCATTTGCACTATAAACGGCAAGCTTACTTTTAGCACCCGCCTGGCGAGATACAGCCTTAATTTCAATAGTGCCGTCAAATATTTCGGGTACTTCCATTTCAAAAAGGCGCTTTACAAGGCCGGGGTGTGTTCTTGAAATGATTGCCTTGGGACCTTTTTCGGTATCTTTAACATCTACAACATAAACCTTAATATGGTCGCCCTCACGAAGGACTTCATCAGGTACCTGCTCACTTTTAAGTAAAACAGCCTCACCCCTGCCAATGTTAATGGTGGCATTGCCGGTTTTGGGGTCAATGCGCTCAACAGTGGCGGTAACAAGCTCACGGTTGCGGCTTTGGAACTCTGCCAAGGTTTGACCTTTTTCAGCCTCTTTAATGCCTTGACGGATAACATGCTTACAGGTTTGGGCCATTATACGACCAAATTTTTTGGTGTCAAGCGCAATGTCAACATGGTCGCCAAGCTTTGCAGATTTTTTATGTGCCTTTGCCTGCTCAAGGGTAAGCTGTGAATAGGTATCCTCCACCTCTTCAACAACATCCTTGCGAACATAAACCTTCATTTTTTGTTTTTCTAAATCAATGTCGCAAAATACTATTTCTCTGCCGCCGTACTCTTTTTTAACTGCGGTGATAATAGCATTTGAGATTTTTTCTGCAAGATATTCGGCGCTTATGCCTTTTTCCTGCTCCATCAGTGTTAATGCTTCAAAAAATTCTTTGTTTGCCTTACTCATTTTTTATAATAACCTCCAAAAAGTTTTTATACTTAACTAATCTAAATCGCAAAGGGTTGCCTTTGCAACCTCTGCGGCTTTATACTGTTTTACTTCGCCCTCAACCTGTAAAACGGGACCGTCCGAATATTCGGTTAAAATTCCCCTAACAGATTTTGAGCCGTTTTCTGCCTTATACAGGGTGAGCTTGACCTCACTGCCGATAAAGGCTAAAAAGTGCTGCTCGGTTTTAAGTTCACGGTTTAGACCGGGTGAGCAAACCTCTAAATAATATGAAACATCAATAGGGTCATGCTCATCTAAAATGGGGTCGATTGCGTGGGAAACATTTGTGCAGTCGTCAATTGAAACGCCGCTATCTTTATCAATAAAGACACGAAGGTAGTATGAAGCGCCCTCCTTAACGAAGCGGACATCCCACAAAATAAGGCCTAACTGTTCAACCGTTGGTTTAATAAGCTCTGCCACCAATTTAGCGGTATGGTTACCTGCCAATTTGCATCAAGCACCTTTCTTTTTTAAGTAAAAGTCGTGACAAAAAGTAGAGAGCGGGTTGCCCCACTCTCCTTTCTAGCACATCTAACACAGTCATTATAACATATGACCGCCCTAAAATCAATAGTTTTTTAATATTTTATTATATTATATATAATAAAGCTAATTTTCGGTTGCGGCTTTTATGGTAAACCAAAAGCAAACTCCCTTTTCGGCGTTATAAACACCGTAGTCTTCACCGTGACCTTTGACTATGGCGGCGGCTATTGAAAGTCCAAGCCCAAACCTGCCGCTTTCACGGTTATGAGATTTATCACCCCTATAAAAGCTTTGCCATATTTGGGGCATAATCTCCTCATCAATATGACTGCCGCTATTATAAACGGTAACGCAGTATCTGTCCCCTTTGAGGATGGCAGTTATTTTAACATCGCCGCCAACATTTACATGGCTTGCTGCATTTTCTAAATAGCTTTTAAGCACCTGTTCAATTTGGTCAAGGTCGGCCAAGACAAGTGTATCTTCAGCAATATCAACCGAAAGGTTTATGTTTTTGCCTGCAAAAATTCTTTCACTTATGGTCAAAACTATTGGGCACAGACTAAATTTTACGGGATTTATTGCCACCTGCCCCGCCTCATACCTTGAAAGGTTTAAAAGGCTAAGCACCAGTTTATTCATTCGGTGGCTTTCATCAATTATTGTATCAATATATTTTTCTTTGGAATCGGCGTTTATGTTAACCTTAAGCCCTTCGGCATAGCCTTGGATAATTGAAATGGGGGTTTTAAGCTCATGCGAAACATTTGCAACAAAGCCGCGGCGCATATTGTCAAGCTGACGCTCAAGTTCAATTTCATTCTTAAGCTTGGCATTGGTTGCGTTAAGGTTGGACATAGTGTCATTAAGTCTTACCGACAAATCGTTAATTGAAACGGCCAACTGACCAATTTCATCCCCCGAGTCGGGTATAAGTTTTTCGGTAAAATCAAGCTGAGCCATATTGCGGGTAATTCGGTTCATATCACTTATGGGTTTTGAAATTTTGCGTGAAAACCAAAGAACCCAAAAAATTGATATTACAAGAAATATAACGGCAATAATTGTTATAAAGGTGTTGGCAATGGCGGCACTGTTTTTAATTTGGGCAATCTGCGTTCTGACCTCGGCAATAGCGGAATTGTTAAGCGAAAATCGGTAAACCAAATATTCATTTTTGCTAATTCTGTCAACCGCTCGTACCAGCACGCCATCCTTACCTGTTTTATAAGATTTTTTAGTATCAAGCGGGCGGTGGTGCATATGAAGTCGGTCACTGTCTTCAAAAAAGAACTGCATCATTTGACCGCCTACCGAGGAATAAATTATTCGGCCGTCATTTGAATAAACCTCTACCTCAAAACCATACTCATCCTCAATGGTGCTTATGACACTAATCATTTGTGCAGAGTTATTCAAATCGGTTTTTTTGATATCATCCGATACCAAAATCAAATCCTTTTTATGGGCATATTCATAATAGCTTGATAAAAAGGCGGTATTACAAAGTGTTAACAGTAAAACAAAGGCAACAATGATAATACCAACCCTTAAAAACAACCTAAACCAGAACTTATTATTAAGTTTTTTAAACTTTTCACTCAACATAAATTTACCACTCAAATTTATACCCCATACCATAAACGGTTTTCAGATGTTTATTTCCGTATTCGCCAAGCTTTGTGCGTAGTCTGGCAACATGGGAGTCAACCGTTCTGTTGTCACCATCAAAATCATAGCCCCACACCGCCGCCAAAATTTGGTCACGGGTAAGCACTATTGAACTATTTTCACTTAAAAATACAAGTATTTCAAATTCCTTTAGGGTTAATGAAACTACCTGCCCGTCAATATAGGCTACATAGGCATCTTTGTTAATAACCAGCCCCTTTTCGGGTAATAGGTTATCGCTAGCCTTTGCCCTGCGAAGCAAGGCTTCAATTCGTTTTACCAAAACGGCGGGCGAAAAAGGCTTGGTTACATAATCATCGGCGCCACTTTCAAACCCCATAAGCTGGTCAAATTCCTCTGCCCTGGCGGTTAGCAAAATTATGGGCAAGGCTGAAGTTTTTCTTATTTCTCTGCACACCTGCCAGCCATCAATTTCGGGCATCATAATATCCAAAACGGCAAGCGAAATATCAGGGTTGGTTTTAAAGGCTTCAAGGGCTTTTTCACCATCTGCGGCGGTTATAACATCAAAATCAGATGCCTTTAAAAAATCGCTTATAAGCTCGGTAATGCGTATTTCATCATCGGCAACCAGTATTAGCGGTTTGTTTGTCATAAAAAAATCCCCTTTAATATACTACAAACACTGTAGCATAAAAGATTATTATTTATGTGGTGTTATTGTTAACAAATTGTTACTTAAAGCCTTAAAAGGTTTGGCACTATACCGTTTGGCGTCACATCAATTATGGCGTAACCCGGTCCACCCTCTCCCCCGCCTAACGCACCGGGGCAGATAATATGCACACCCTTTATATATTCCGCTTTTTGAATATGGGTATGTCCGTATATTGCAAGTCTTACACCATTTTCAAGTGCGGCATTTAAAAGGTTTTGGGTGCCGCTTTTTACCGAATATGTATGACCGTGGGTTGCAAGTATTTTTACACCGCAAATCTCACACATTACGGTAGATGGATATTTACTTAAAAAATCACAGTTACCGCTAATAAGTGTAAAGCGCTTACCCTTAAAAAAAGATGATATTTCTTCAGCATCATCAACGCCGTCACCCAAAAAGAATATTTCATCAATATCACTGTGGCGTTCTAACACCTTTTCAAAATTGCTTTTTCTTCGGTGCATATCAGACACTACCAAAATTCTCATAAAAAAGCTCCTTTCGCATAGAACAAAAATCAAAATCATAGAATAAAATAGTATAGAAAACGGAGGGGTTTAATATGAATAATAATTTTAACGGCTCACTTCCACCCGATATGAAAAACCTGCTAAATTCAAAGGGGATTGACCCAAAATCGCTAAAAAAAGAGGACGCCGATAAGCTGCTTGGCTCACTAAGTAAAAGCGATGCAGAAAAAATAAACAAGCTGCTGAGTGACCGCAAGGCGCTTGATAATTTTTTAAATTCAAAGCAGGCTGAAGATATTATGAAGGCACTGTTTGGTAAAAAATAATGGAAGATTTAAGCCAAAAAATATCGCAGCTTTTAAACAGTCCCGACGGTATGGATAAAATCAGGCAGGCGGCCGCCAGCATATTGGGCAATGAGCCAAAATGTGAAGAAAAAGACCAAAAAAGCAGTGACCAAAGCGGTGGCTTTTCTTTGCCAGACGGTCTACTGCAAAATGCCCAAAATATGCAGGGAATAATGCGAATTATAAACCTTTTTCAAAACCGCAAGGATGATAACCGAATAGGTCTGCTTTTGGCGCTTAAGCCCCACCTGTCAAGTGAGCGCGCCGCCCGTGTGGACAAAGCAGTTTCGCTGCTTAAGGTGGCATCACTTTTACCTGTTTTAAGGGAGGAGGGCCTGCTTGAAAGCCTTGGCTTTTAAGATGTTTTTATGACCGAAAAAGAACGAATTGATTTTGAAAAACAAAAAACCGAGGCCCAAAAGCGCCTTAATGAAATGTACTACGGCAGTGGCAAAAAAGACCCTGCCAAGGGATTAAAGGTACCGTCATTTATTAACACTAATGATACGGGTACAAATAACACAAAGCAAAATAATATGCCCAAAACCACAAAAAGCACCCCACCAAAAATAAGTGGGCTGCTTAATATGTTTAATTTTAAGGGCATTGAAATGGATAACGACCGACTGCTTATTTTAGCGGTCTGTTTACTGCTTTTAGGTGACAGCGACGATGAACTTTTAATGCTGGCACTACTTTACATTATGCTTTAATCAACCGCAATCCCTTTTATTTTTGCTATATGGTAAAAGGCATCATCGTTAGTAACATTACCGTTACCGGTGATGTCTATTTTTTTGCCCAAAGGCATTACAGGTTCGGGCTTCAAAAGAGCATTAAAAACATCCTTATCGCGGGCGAAAATTTCTCTAAAATCACGGTAAAGTTGACCGCCATACCTTACCTTTTTTGCCGAAACTCCACTAACCTCTAAATCTAAACTATGTGCTAAATAAACCGTTCTGTAAAGGTGATACTGCTGTGTTACCGCAATTATTTTTTTAAGCGAAAAAACCTCTTTGGCGCGGTAAAGACTTTCATAGGTGGAAAAGCCTGCGTGGTCCATAAAAATATCGCTTGAGGGTACACCCTTTTGTATGGCATAGGTTTTCATAACACCTACTTCATTATAATACTGACCGCCGTGGTCACCGCTCATTAAAATTTTACCTGCCGCACCATCTTTATAAAGGGCTATTGCGGTATCAAGTCTGTCTTTAAGCATCAGGCTTGGGGTATAACCGTTTACACCGCAACCCAAAACAATTATGCAGTCTGCCTTTTGCCCGCTAACGCTATATTCCTCATAATCATACATATCTGAAACCGAGCCAAGACAAACAACGCCGTTAAGCCCCAAAATAACCACAAGGGCAATTATTACAAGGGTTGAAAACCCTTTTAAAACCGACCTGCCAACCCTTAAGGCGGGCTTTAGGCTATTAACTTTTTTATTTTTATTAGACATAAAGCATCCCCCTTTAAAGGCTTACAATTTATTTTACCATATTTAAGGGCGTTGGTACAGTACCAAATTGTAAAAAAATAATAATTTTGTTTGCCCAAAGCAGGTTGACTTTACCCCCTTTAAAGATATATAATAATTAAAGCACTTATTTGAAAGGAATTGCCCTAATGCCCTACACAAAAGAGGAATTTTTAAGCCTTAGAAAAGCAATAATTGAAAAAGATTTTGACCGAATGAATGATATGCAGCTCTTGGCGGTTACCACCGCAAAGGGTCCTCTTTTGGTGCTTGCAGGTGCGGGTAGCGGCAAAACCACCGTACTGGTAAACCGCATTGCCTGTTTGGTAAAATACGGTGACGCATATAACAGCACCTTTGTGCCCCAAATAAGTGATGAAGATTTTAAATTAGGGCAAGACTTTTTAAAGGATGTAAACACCCCCCTACCCGAAAGGGCTTTTAGCGTATACCCCGCAAATCCGTGGGATATACTTGCCATTACCTTTACCAACAAGGCGGCAAATGAGCTTAAAAACCGCATTATAGCAAAGCTTGGTGATAAGGGTAATGATATTTGGGCAGGCACATTTCACAGTATCTGCGCTAGAATTTTGCGTAGGTATGGCGATTTAATAGGTTATTCATCACACTTTACAATTTATGATACCGACGACCAAAAAAAGGTTGTTAAGGATATTTTAAAGCAGCTTAATATAAATGAAAAAGAACTGCCCCCAAAATATATTTTAAATGAAATTAGCAGGGCAAAGGATAGCCTTATTACCCCCGAAGAATATAAAGCGGATGCTAATAAAGGCTTTTACCCAATGAAAAAAAGTGTGGCAGAGGTTTATTTGCAGTATCAAAAGCGCCTTAAAAATGCCGATGCAATGGACTTTGATGATATTATTACAAACACCGTTACCCTTTTTAATGAGCATCCCGATGTTTTAGACTACTATGCCAATAAGTTTAAATACATAATGGTTGATGAGTATCAAGACACCAACCACGCCCAGTATAAGCTGGTAAGCCTACTGGCCGGTGTTCACCAAAACATTTGTGTTGTTGGTGATGATGACCAAAGTATATACTCCTTCCGCGGTGCTACAATTGAAAATATTTTAAGCTTTGAAGACAACTACCCCAACGCAAAGGTAATTAGACTGGAGCAAAATTACCGCTCCACATCCACCATTTTGGATGCCGCAAATGCCGTAATTGCCAACAACAAGGGCCGTAAGGGTAAAAATTTGTGGACAAACCTTAAAGATAACAGTAAAATTACCATTAACACCCTACCCACCGAGCAGGACGAAGCCCGCTATGTTGCCGAAACTATTTTATCAAGGGTGCAAAAGGGTGAAAAATTTAATAACAGTGCCATTCTTTACAGAATGAATGCCCTTTCAAGCACAATTGAAAATGTTTTTGTAAGGGCGGGTATACCCTACCGCGTAGTTGGGGGACACCGCTTTTTTGACCGTAAAGAAATTAAGGATGTTATTGCCTACCTAAATGTTATTAACAACCCTAACGATTCGGTCCGCCTTAAAAGAATTATCAATGAGCCAAAGCGCGGCATTGGTGACACCACCATAAAAAACGCTGAAGAGGTTGCAGATAATCTTGGTATTTCTCTTTTTGAGGTAATATCAAACGCCGCCGACTACCCCATACTTTCAAGGGCGGCCGCAAAGCTTGATGCTTTTTCGAAAATGGTTAATGAGCTTATCGATTTTTCTAACGAATTGTCGTTAGAGGAGCTATTTGATAAGGTCTTAGAAAACAGCGGATATATAACCGCCCTGCGCGCCGAAGGTGCCGAATCTGCCGACCGAGTAGAAAATGTAAACGAGCTGCGCTCCGGTATAATTAACTATCAAAACGATGCCGAAACACCCACCCTTGAGGAGTATTTGGAAGAGGTTGCCCTTATCACCGATTTGGACGACTATAATGAAGAGGATGATTATGTAGTTTTAATGACACTTCACTCGGCCAAGGGTTTGGAGTTTGATAATGTATTTTTAGTGGGTGTTGAAGAAAACATATTCCCCGGTACACAAACCATGTATGCAGGCGAAAAGGAAATGGAGGAGGAACGCCGCCTTGCCTATGTAGGTATTACAAGGGCAAAGCGCAATCTTTACATAACCAACACCTATACCCGTATGCTGTTTGGTACAACAGGGCGCAACCAACCATCGCGCTTTGTTAAAGAAATACCGCCCGAGCTTTGTGATGTTAAGGGCAGTTATTATTCGGGGTCATATTACGGCGGTTCTTCCACCTCTTACACCTATAGCAAACCGCAAACTGCACCCCAGCCTGCAAAGGCAACCTACCGCGCAACCACCGTATCTACCAAAAAGGCGGATACCGTAAATTACACCAAGGGTATGCGCGTAAGGCACAAGGTTTTTGGCGACGGAACTATACTTAAAACCACACCTATGGGCGGCGATTGTCTGCTTGAAATTGCTTTTGATAATCGCGGCACCAAAAAGCTTATGTCCAACTTTGTTAAAATGGAAATCTTAACCTAAAAACAAAAAGGCTGTTTTGCCAAACACAAAACAGCCTTTTAATTTAAAGCTTTATTTCTATTTTACCTTTGAAAGGTATGTTGTCATATCCTGCAAAACTGCGGTAAAGCCTTCGGCCGCAAATGCCAGAGCTGAAACATCAATTTCATATACTGCGGCATTTTTAACGGCAGTTATGGTTTTATAGCTTTCTTTGCTTAGAATTGCTTCACTGTCACCAATATTGCAGAATATAACATCGGGATTGGCGGCAATTATTTCATCATTGCTCATCATATAATATTCAAAGCCTTCACCAATGTTATTAAAGCCTGCCTCTTTAAGGGCCTCGCCGCCTAAGGTGTCACCCGTTATGGGGAAGTCGGGCTCAACAAAAACAGCAACCTTTTTGTTAACTCCATTATTCAAAAGCTTTACGCTTTTTACGGTTCTTTGAATTTCACCGTAGCAAGCGTCATAGGCTTCAGAATAATTATTATTGCCTAAAAACAGCTTTGAAAGAGCCAAATAATATGGACCAATTTCAGAATATTTTGTAGGGGTTTCAAGGGTGACAACCGCTATATCCCTAAGCTTCATACTTTCTAAATATGATGCTTCAAGCTGACCCGGTACTATAACAACATCGGGTTTAAGGTCATAAACCTTTTCAAAATCAACAAAACGGGTATAGCCAATATTAGTGATGCCTGCTATTTCGGTTTCTAAAAATTCGGCAGGGGCGCCCACCAAATAACTGTCATAGCCAAGCGCAAATATTGCCGATGCCGCCTGTTCAGAAAAGGCAACAACCTTTTGCGGTTGCTTGGTAATATTAGTGCCGCCTACCGATACGGGGTAATCATCCACCCCATTACAGCCTGCAAAGCAAAGGCAGGATAATAATATACAAAGCAAAACAGATAAATTTTTTCTAAATCTCAAAATTATCCCTCATTTTTCTTATTTGTTTAATTTTACTTCATAAATTAAAATATTTCAAGTGGTATAATATAAAAAACAAAAACATTTTTGAAAGGTGATGTCTAAATGCCTACATCTGCCGCAGTTAAAGCCAGCGCTAAATTAGCACTAAAAGATAAATGGCCGACCGCCCTTGGCATTGGCTCAATAATATTTTCGGTATATTGCCTTAATATTGTAATAGCCCAAATTGTTTCAACCCTATTACAACCCATAGTTAATGAAGTTTGGCTTACCGTAATTGCTGTGCTTTCTATGCTTTTGTTCTGCCAGTTCTTTTTTGCCCCACTTCTTTACGGTGCTTTAAGATGGTTTTGGTTCGGGTCACTTGATAATGATGTATCGGTAAATGAAATTTTTTATTATTTTTCATCACTTAAACTATATTTGCGTGCCCTTTCACTTAGCGTTAGAATATTTACCAGAGTAATTGGTGTGCTTTTTATTTGCTTTTTACCCGCACTTATAGTCGGTGCCGTTGCATCACCCACCACCTATGAAATTTTAGGCTCTGAAATGCCTTATTGGGCAACCTATGTATGGATGCTTTTTAATGTGCTGGCAATGTTTGGCATAATAATGTCCTTTATAATGCTGCTTAGGTACTTTGCCGCACCCATTTTAATGATAAATGATGCAGGTATTTCACCCCAAGAGGCACTTCATCTTTCGGTTATTATTTCAAAAAATGCTAACGGCAAAACCTTTTCTTTTGTTATGTCATTTTTTGCGTGGGGTTTGCTTTCGCTACTGTATATTCCTATGATTTTTACCCTGCCTTATTTTATTTGCTCATACGCAATATACTGTAAAAATCTAATAGCAAATTATAATAATATGGTTGCACCCCCACCGCCAACCTTTACGGGATATAACACATTTTAAAAAATTAAGCCCTTGAAAATTCAAGGGCTTTTATTATGCTATAAATATTTCTGCTACAAGCACTGCTGCCGAAACCAGCACCGCAATTACCGAAACCTTAAACAAGCTTTTACCAAAAAACGCAAGCAAAACTGCGGCAGCAAAGCCCGCTGCACCCGAAAGCAAATTACCTGTTGAATCAAGTATTGCAGGGAAGGTCATAACCGAAAGTGTAACATACGGCACATAATATAAAAAGGAACGGATAAATGTATTGGTTATTTCCTTTTTAATTAAGGTAAGCGGTATCATACGAATAAGGTATGTAACAAGTGCCATTACCGCAATGTAAATATAAATATTACCACCCATTAGGCAACCTCCCCTTCTTCATTTTTAACGGGGAAAAGTATTGCAGCGACAGATGCTATAATAATCGTTAAAATAATAATTCTAAAGCCCTGCGAAATTTGGCAAAGTATGGGTAGCTTGGCAAAGGCAAGACTTAAAAGCATTGAAATTACCACTATGCCTGCAATTTTTTTAGATTTGCGGGCGGGCGGAATTATAATTGCAATAAACATACCATAAAGGGCAATGCTAAGCGATGCAACAATTTTTTGCGCCGCCAAGGTGGGGTTTGCAAGTGCCGTGCCAAACATAGCCGTAAAAAGCTGACCCAACGCAATAGGCAAAAGGTTGCCAAAAACAACGCCCAAAAAGGTGCCAAGCGTCCAACCCGGAATAGCCGCGCTCATAAGACCGTAACTGTAATATGGGTTTAATTTGCCGCTAACGCTTACCGAAACACCGAAAATTTCATCGGTTACACCAAATGCCATTATAAAACGATGCCAAAACGGCATTTTACTTGATAGCTTTTGCGATAAGGCCGATGACATAAGGCAATACCTTAAATTTATTATTAACTGTGTAAAGGCCATTTCAAAATATGTGGCAGAGGTTGCAATAACATTAAGTGCTGCAAACTGCCCCGCCGATGTAAGGTTGGTGGCAGAAATAAGCACCGACTGCAGTGATGATACCCCTGCATTTTTAGCCGATATACCAAAAGTAAATGAAACTGCAAGGTAGCCTAAAAATATGGGTATTCCGTCCTTAAGGCCCTTTTTCCAAAACTTAAATCTTTGCAAAATAATTACTTCCTCTTAAAAAACTTCATTTATTTTAACACATCAAATAGATTTTGTAAATAAAAATAAAAAACTGTTGCTTTTCAGCAACAGTTTTTTCGTTTAGTTACTGGGGTTTTGATGCAGTTTCGGTCGTGCTTGTTGTTTCGTCCGGTTTTGAAGTGTTAGTAACCGGTGGTGTCGATGTGGCAGGCTGACTGGTGGTGGGTGTTGTAGTGCTTGGCTTGGATGTTGCATTTGATGAGGTATTAGCCTTTGATGCATCAATTTCACCCAAGACGGTACCACCGTGTACCGAACAGGGCCTGATTTGACTTGTTTTATAATATCCAACTGCGGTATTTGTGCATTTTTCGGTAGCAATGCCGCCCGAAGCGGTGCAGTATTTACGGCAGGTTACAAGCTCACTGGTGGGGAATTTTTTGCCGGTATCAAGACCTTTATGAATATCACGCATAATGTTACCCCAAACCTTACGTGCCGAGTTGCCTGCTGTAACCTTTTGAGGTTGGTCATAGCCGTACCAGCAGGATGCTACATAGTAAGGGGTGCCACCCGCAAACCAAAGGTTGTGGCTATCATCGGTGGTACCGGTTTTACCAAAGACCTTCATTGTGGGTAAATAACTGCGAATGCTGGTACCTGTACCGTGATTAACAACATTTTGAAGCATATGATTCATAATAACTGCGGTATCTTCAGCCATTGCTATTTTTGCATTAGCCTCACCATCTAAAATAACATCGCCATAATGGTTGGTTACTTTGGTATAGAAGGTAGGCTCATAATATTTACCCATATTGCCAAAGGTTGCAAATGCGGCGCAGGATTCCAGCGTGGTTATACCCTTATAGCTACCGCCCAAAGCAAGCGATGAATAGGTGTGGTCACCCGCTTCGGTAGTGCCATCTGCATTTTTAAAGGGGGCAACAAAGTTTTTAATACCCATATCATTAACGGCGTGGTTAAATACCGCCTCAATGCCCAGCTTTTCGGTAAGCTGAACGGGTATGGTATTATATGACCTTTGAAGCGCATAAGTCATAGTAACATTTTTGTTGGTTGTGGAGCCGCCTGCATTTTTGGGCCACTTAACCTTTTGACCCTTTTCATTGGTAATGGTCATGGTAGGCTCATCCTTAAGCATGGATGAATAGGTTATTAAATTTTGGTCCAAGGCAAGCGAATAAACAGTAATAGGTTTAATGGATGAACCGGGCTGGCGCGGAGAAGATGTTGCACGGTTTAGCGCGCGGTTACCTGTTTTTTCACCAACGCCGCCGCTTATACCAACAACATGACCGTTATAATCCATAATGGTTATTGATGACTGCGCCCTAACACCCTTACTGTTTTTAAGGAAGTTAGATTCATTTGAATAGTATTTATCAATGGTTGCCTGAATTTTGGGGTCCATTGTGCAGTAAATGTTATAACCGCCATTGTAGAAATTCTGCTCAGCATAGGTTTTATCACAGTTAAGCTTTTGCACAAGGTCATCAACAACATCATCTATAAGAGCATCAACAAAGTAGTTGTTAATCGAAATTTCTTTAATGGCATCCTTATTGGCTACTATCTTAACATCTTCATTAAGGGCTGCCTCATACTCCTGCTCGGTTATATAGCCAAGCTCCAGCATTTTCCCTAAAACCAATTTGCGACGCTCAGCATTTTTTTCAGGATATTTATCGGGTCTGTAGCGCTCAGGCTCCTTAACAATAGCGGCAAGACCTGCACACTCGGCAATGGTCAACTCATTTACACTTTTATTGTAATAATAGTTTGATGCAACCTCAACACCGCCAATGCCGTTAGCAAAGGTAATGGTGTTAAGATAACACTCTAAAATGGTATCTTTATCAACCGTGCTTTCAATTTTACGGGCACGCATAATTTCCCTGACCTTACGCATTGCAGACTGCTGTTTATCCTGCGTTAGGTTTTTAACCAACTGCTGGGTAATGGTTGAACCACCCTGATTTGAAGAATAAAGGTCCACAAACATATTTAAGAATGCACCGAAGGTACGCTTCCAGTCAACACCGCCGTGGGTATAAAAGCGCTCATCCTCAATGGCTACAAAGGAATCTGCCAACCTTTTGGGGATACCCTTATAATTGGGGTCTTCAGATTCGGCCATGATTTTATCATAGTTAACCCATATGCGGTTTTCTGAGCCGTGTAAACGCTGGTATTCAACATAATTGTTGGTTTTTGCGTCCTTAACATAAACTGTGGTGGTATAGTTAAGCTCTAAATCGTAAAGGTTTTCTTCAATGTTATCATCAACAAAGCCAAAAACATAAATCATAAAGGCGCCAATAACTATACAAAAGGTAATTATACCTATAAGACAGGTCATAAGTGCGCCCTTAAGTATTTTTTGCTTTAAGGTTTTGGGCACCTTGCCATCCTTGCCTTTTTTACCCCTTACGGGTTTTTCATCGGCAGTTTTACCTTTGGCAAAACTATTTAAATCTAATTGATTTTCAGAATTACTGAATAGGTCTTCGGTCTGATTTGAGGATGATAATATATCATCATTTTCTTCAAAAAACGGACTTTGATAATCTTTGCTCATTACAGTAATCCCTCCTTTTATGATTGTTACAAATTATGTGCCATAACATTTTATATTACGGTACATTATATTTTACCACACATTACTAAAAAAAGCGAGTTACAATTTTTTAACCAAATGAAAATTTTAATTTTTTGCATATAACCCAAAAAATCAGGGCAAATTATTAAAAAAAGAAAAGGACCTTTTAAATGAATATACGCCTTAAAACAGTTATACTTTCATTAACCTTTTTGGTGGCCGCACTTTCGGTGCTTTTTTCGGCAGTGGCTTCTGCTAAAGAGCCCTCTGCCCCACCCTATTCAAGCCAAAATGTAGGCAGTGGATATATTTTAACCGAATTTAATGGCAAGCTTTCGGTTTTTGAAAGCGGGCAAAATACACCTATAACCATTTTGGATGTGGTGGTTGAAACACTGCCCGAAAGAGATATTGAAAGCATTAAAAAAGGCATTAATTGTAAAACCTTTGCCGAAGCAATGCAAAGGGCTGAGGATTTTGAATAGAAAAAGCCGCGGTAACGCTGACGCGTACCGCGGCTTTTTAACACATTAGGCTGCAAAAAGACATTGTTTTAGGCAAATTATTCCTAACCACAAGTCCCTTTGCTGTGGGTAAAATTTTAGTTACTACCTATATAGTTTGCGGGGTTTTGGAATTTACCGTTTTTATGCACCTCAAAATGCAGGTGGTTACCGATAGAACGGCCTGTGGTACCAACTGCGGCAATAGTTTCACCGGCAGATACGGTATCACCAACCTTAACATAAAGTGCGCTGCAATGAGCATAAAGGGTTTCTAACCCGTTTTTATGTTTAATAATTATTCTGTAACCATAGCCCGAGCTACTCCAACCGGAGGTGGTAACTGTACCTGCCTCGGCAGCGTAAATGGGTGTGCCTTTGGGGGCGCAAATATCCATACCCTTATGTCCGCGTCCATCACCGAAATATGAGCTTACATATGAACGCTCAACGCGTTTTACAGGCCAAAGCATAGGTGCGTTGCCGTTTTTATCGGCGGCTATAATACGCTTTGTACCAACAATTTCTTCCTGAACTGAAGGCTTGGTTAAAACCTTTGATGCGATTTTAGTCTTTTTGGTAACCTTACCGTTATAGGTGGAAACCTTATAGGTAACCTCAGCACTGCCTTTAACACCCTTTTTGGTAACAATGGTGGTGCCAACGGTATATTTATTGCTTTTGGTTTGAACCGTTTTATATGAAACCGCTTCGGTAACGGTTATGGTGCTTACTGTTTGAACTGCAAGCAGGTTGTTTTCACTATTTAAAAATGTATCAATTGTGGGCAAATTATTTTCATCTGCTTTTAAAGTATATACAGTTTGAACCTGCATATCATAGCAAAACTCAACCTCTTGAAGGTTGTTTTTAACCTTATAATCTGCAAGGTAAGCATCAAGCTTTTGACTGATATTTTCACCCTTTGCAACATTTTTGCCATTGATTTTTAAAACGGTAGCGGTAACAATTTCATCAGAATGGTTTATTAAAATATCTGCAAGCTGTTTTGAGTCCTTAATTTCACCTGCGGTGGCAATTGTTTGCACCAAATTAGGGCTAATTACCTTAGAACTGCAAACAGTGTTATTTATTTTTTGTGCGGCTAAAATTTCAGCCTCGGCAAGGGTTTTGGCATCCTTAACGGTTGCAATAACCTCACCATCGTGCATTACCGAATAGCCTGTGGTGGCACCCGTTGCAAAAACAACGGTAACGGTTGAAGAAACCAAAATCACCACAGCAATAAGTGCTGCCAATACTCTGGGTGAATGCTTTAAAAACTTAACTGTATTGCCTAAAACGGGGCGAATAACCTTTTTAGCAGTTAAACGCACAGCTTTTTTAGTATACATATATAAGTCCTTTGCCTTACAAACAATTTTATCAACAATTTGTTTATACTGCATTTGTTATTCCTCCCTTTTTGATAGTTGGGTTACAAATTTGTAACCTGTTATGTTACTATTATAACAAAAAGTTACAATTTTGCAACCTTTTAGGCGCCTTTGTAACTATTTTTGGGCGAAATAACCAACAAGCCGCTCGGCATATATGTTAATATTGAATAAAAATACAAGCATAATGTATATTTTTATAAAAAACGGGTCAACCTAATAGGTTGACACCCGATAGGGAAGTATTTCTGTAAAACAGGAGGAATTTGCCGCACAAATTCCCTGCTTGTTAAGGAAAAAGACAAAACCACCCGAAGAAGAACGAAAAATTCTTTTTCGGGTGGTATCTTTTTTTGTGAAGTTTCAAACCTATGGTTTGAAGTGAAGTTGTAATAAATTACAGTGA
>JAFNZJ010000135.1 GCA_017382915.1 Clostridia bacterium
ATCACCATATAAAAATTACTACCCGAAAAAGAGTTTAATTTTCTCTTCTTCGGGTAGTTTTGTCTTATACTGTTGCAAGCAGGAAATTTGTGTGCCAAATTTCGTTTTTATTAAAGATTACTGTCCTTAGCAACCCTGCTCGTTTGGGTAAGGCTTTTTTGGTCTTACAGTGAATTAAGGTCGCTTGATATTTTATGTAAAAAGCGTTTTAGCAGGTGAATGCAGTCGCGTTCATTTGCAACGCCCCTTATAATATCCTCGGCCAGCGCCCTGCAGGATGGCGCACCGCAGCTACCACAGTCAAGACCGGGTAAGGCTTCGGCAAGCTCATCAATTTTTTGCATCATTTCCATACTTTCGGTTGGTGTGGCACCCAGCCTGAATACAGGTATATATTCAACCTCATTTGTCCAGTATGCGTTTTCGGGTATTTCACCATCCAAATGACTGCGGGCAATGGGCATATACTTTCTAAGTAGCTTTAGCTTTGTTTTGGCAACATAGGGGTTTTCCACCTGTAAAACGCCGCCAACACAACCGCCCGTGCAGGCATTAAGTTCAATATAATCAACGTTTTGAATTTTGCTGTCCTCTAAATCCTCTAAAACCTTAATAACATTTTCAATGCCGTCGGCCGCAATGTAGCTGTCGGTTAAAAGACCGCTAACCTCACCGCCTGAAAGTCCCCAGCTAACACCAATTCTGCCTGCACGCTTATATTCGGTGTCGCCCGCATCATCGTGCTTCATATGTGGTAGCAGAGCGGTGTAAACCCTTTTAATGGCCAGCACCTTATCAATTTCACTTTTGTCAATGCCAAGCGGGTCTTCGGTGGCAGTAACCTTGGCAGGGCAGGGAGATATAAAAAATATTCCAATATCCTCCCTTTTAAGACCGGTTTTTTTCATTGCCTCCTTTGCGGCAAGACTAGCCGCTAAATCGGCGGGGGTAATAATGGGCAACAGCCTGTCAATAAGCTCCGGAAAGCGCACCCTTATAAGGCGCACTACCGATGGGCAGGCGGTGGATATAAAGGGCCTTCCTTCGGGGTGGTCGGCTATGTATTTTCTGGTAAGCTCTGATACCATTTCGGCCGCCGCCGCAACCTCAAAAACATCATCAAAGCCAAGGCTTATAAGGGCCTTTAAAATAATGCCTGTATCGGTAACATTGTTAAACTGCGCGTAAAATGACGGGGCGGGCAAAGCCACCTTGTATTTATAATCGTTAAGCGATGTAAGAAAATCAAATCTTGTTTTTTTGGCGTGGTGTGGGCAAACCCTAACACATTCACCACAGTCAATACAAAATTCCTTTATAATATGTGCCTTGCCCCCGCGCACCCTTATAGCACCGGTGGGGCAACGCTTAATGCAGTTTATACAGCCCTTGCACTTATCGGCATCAAGGTAAACTGAATGACTAAAGGCAGACATATAGCACAAAACCTTTCAAAAAAATTATAGGTTAACCTTCATAAAAATTGTGGTACCAACGCCTAGCTTGGTGTCAATCTTCATTTGGTCAGAGTATTTTTTCATATTGGGCAGACCCATACCTGCACCAAATCCAAGTGAGCGTATATTCTCACTTGCGGTGGAAAAGCCTTCGGTCATGGCCTTTTCAACATCGGCAATACCGGGACCCTTATCGCTTAAAACCATTTCAACGCTTTCGGGGGATATTGTAACATCAATTTCACCGCCACCCGCGTGAATAACCAGGTTAATTTCACCCTCATAAAGGGCAATGGCGGTGCGGCGTACAGCGTCGGGTGAAATGCCCAACTGCTTAAGCTTGGATTTAACCTTGCCCGAAGCCTCACCCGCGCGGGTAAAATCATCACCCGAAATATCAAAGTGCATTTTTATTGTCATACACATTTGTTAGCGCTCCTTCCAAGACCCTTTTCATAAAGGGTACCGCAGGCGGTAAACATACGCATTTTGGTACGCATAAGGGTAATGCCGCGCTCCTTGGCAAGGTCAATCATAGCCTCATCGGGCGTTTTACCCCTAACAAAGCAAACACAAATAATATCCATCATTTCGGCGGTGCGAATAACCTGTGGGTTGCAAAGTCCGGTAATAAGCACCGACTGGTCCTTAACAAAGGCAAGGACATCGCTCATCATATCAGAGCCGCAGGCGTTATGCACTTCTTTTTCTAAATGCTCCTCACCGCATACAACTTCGGCATCAAGGGTTTCAACAATATCTTTTATGGTCATGGGTTTTTTCTCCTAAAATAAGTTTTTTATATAGTAATTATACCATATAAACTGTAGTTTAGCAAGAAGTCATAAAAGCCGCAAAAAATTTTTTAAAAAATTTCAAAAAAACTATTGACAAATGAAATAGTGTTTGGTATTATAATAACAGTAATCGTTACTATTAACTTTGAAGGAGGCGATAATTACAGTGAAAAGATATTCCAAACAGCGTGAAACAATTTTAAAAATTCTTCACGATACCAAGCTTCACCCCACCGCTTCTGTAATATATGAAAAAGCGCGGGAATCAATTCCAAACATTAGTCTTGGCACTGTATACCGCAACCTTTCAGAGCTTAGCACATCGGGTGAAATAATGGCATTTAAGGCGGCCGACGGTAGTGAGCATTATGATGCCACCGCGGTACCCCACCCGCACCTATGCTGTACGGGGTGTAATCAGGTGCTTGATTTAGAAATACCCTTTGCCGCTGATTTTGTAAATCAAAGCGCGGCACACACAGGTGCTAAAATTACAAATCACCACATAATATTTTACGGTAAATGCGCCAAATGCTGCAATTAAATGGCGTTATTATAAAACAAAAAAATAAAATCTTTTTGGAGGAAATTTATTATGAAAAAGTATGTTTGCTTAATTTGCGGTTATGTTCATGAGGGCGACAGCGCCCCTGCAGAGTGCCCTATTTGTAAGGCACCCGACACCAAGTTCAAGCTGCAGGAGGAAGAGCAGTCCTGGGCAGCCGAGCATGTAATTGGTATAGCAAAGGGCGTTGACCAAAGAATAGTTGACGGTCTTAGAGAAAACTTTATGGGCGAGTGTACCGAGGTTGGTATGTACCTTGCAATGGCAAGGGCCGCCCACCGCGAGGGTTACCCCGAAATTGGTCTGTATTGGGAAAAAGCCGCTTTGGAAGAGGCAGAGCACGCAGCAAAATTTGCAGAGCTTTTGGGCGAGGTAGTAAGCCCCAGCACTAAAGAGAACCTTAAGGTTCGTGTGGAGGCTGAAAATGGTGCAACCTACGGCAAAAACGAACTTGCAAAGCTTGCTAAAGAGCTGGGCCTTGATGCAATCCATGACACCGTTCACGAAATGGCTCGTGATGAGGCTCGTCACGGTAAAGCATTTGAGGGCTTACTTAACAGATATTTCGGTTAATTAAAGGCTGCCAAGAACTGTATTTTCGGCAACCTAAGGGCGGTATCTTAATACCGCCCATTTTTAAAAAGAAAGGACCTGAAGCTATGTTAAATGAAAAGGTTATAGACCTGCTTAACGACCAAATAAATAAAGAGCTTTATAGCGCATACCTGTATTTGGATATGTCAAACTACTTTGATGATAATGATTTAGATGGCTTTGCAAACTGGTATTATATTCAGGCTCAAGAGGAGCGCGACCACGCAATGCTGTTTTTAAAATATCTTCAAAGCAACGGCATCAGACCCGTTTTAAAGGCGGTAGATATGCCTGATAAGGTTTTTGAAAAGCATATTGACCCATTGCTTGCCGGTGCCGAGCATGAGCGCTATGTAACCGAGCTTATTCATAATATTTATGATGCGGCATATGCAGTTAAGGACTTCCGCACAATGCAGTTTTTAGACTGGTTTGTAAAAGAACAGCTGGAGGAGGAAGAAAACGCCGACAAATTGGTTAATAAATTTAACCTTTTCGGTGACGACCCCAAAAGTCTGTACCTTTTAGACCAAGAGCTTGCCGCAAGAGTTTATTCCGCCCCAAGTTTGGTACTGTAATAGTTTATAGTTTATAACTATCGTTGCCTTTGGCAAACTATCAGCGGCTTTGCCGCACAAATTCCCTGCTTGTTAAGGAAAAAGACAAAACCACCCGAAGAAGAACGAAAAATTCTTTTTCGGGTGGTATCTTTTTTTGTGAAGTTTCAAACCTATGGTTTGAAGTGAAGTTGTAATAAATTACAGTGA
>JAFNZJ010000136.1 GCA_017382915.1 Clostridia bacterium
AAAAATAGGGTTGGTTTCAAGGCTCCAAGCGGCACTAAAGTCCCCACTGTCCGCCAAATATAAAGCCTTTTCACCGCAAAGAAATCTTTTTTGGTTATGGTAGTAAATTGATTTTATACCGTCGTTGCTTTCACTAAACCAAACATCTTCATTTGGGTCATAGACAAAGATACGGTCATTAGACAGCATATATATTTTTTTACCATCGGTGGCAGAGTGTGTTATACTTACATCTTTTGGTAGTGGAGCCGAAATTTTTTTATCACTACCGCCGGAATATTTCATAACACCACCGCTGGATGAATAATAAAGCGTATCGCCCAAACGCACAAGTGAATTTTCTGAGCCTTTAGCGATTCCGCTTAAGGAAAGCTGCCTTATGCCAAAATTAAGGGCATGATACCCTAAAACTCTAAATCCGCCCGTTTCGGTAAAGCATATAATGTTATCCTTCCAAAGGGTCATACCGTTTACATTTTCATTAAGCATCATCCACCAAGAATCTTCATTTTCGGTGTAGGTACTTGTGAATATAAAGGGGTCCTTGAATTTTGAAACATATAATTTACCTGCACCGTTATCGGCACCAAAAATTCGGTCTTCGGTAAAAACCAGATGGTCAAATTCAGGTAGTATTGGTGTTAAGGTGATAACTGTGTTTTTGCCTTCATCCAAAGGCACGAAATTGGTATCAAACACCACACTGTTGCTAAGAATTTCGGTAATTACTGCAATGCGGTTGTTTTTAGGCTCACTTGAGCCTGAAATCTGCACGCTTTGACCTACCGTTAAATAGTTTTCAATGTTCCTTTCATATATTTTTCCGTCATTATATTGGTTAAAGTAAATTTCGTTTTTTGAAAAGGAGCATCCGCAAGAAAGCCCACAGCTAAAGGGATTAAAAATAGGCCTTTTTTTAGGTATGCAGTACTGCATAGCCGAATTTGAATCAAGCGAGGTATAGTAGGGTACCCCCTTATCAAGGGTTATTCTTACTCCGACTTCCAAGGTTGATATTGAGCCCATTTCTCGCACTTTTTCACGGGCTATAACGGTAAATTCTTTTTCACCCACCCAGTTAAATCTAACCTTTGTTCCAACCTGCAAAACATCTTGCTGGGGGCAATATTCTTCACCGTCTTGACCAAAGGTGTAGTAAAGGGCCTGTCCGTTTAAAAAAGGCAGTGCCACCGAGGGGGAGTTTTTGGCACCAAAGTCAAACCACTCATCCTCATCGCCAAGTATTACCGAATCGGGCAAAATATAATATTCATTTTGCCAAAAAACAATATGCCTTTTAGGTGGAACGCTATAATCTTTAAGTGTGATTTCATCACCGTAGATTATGCCTGTATCGGTGGTTATTACCTCAAAAAGGGAGTTTTTAAAACGGTGGAATATTTTATCACCACAGTTTATAACCTGGTCGGGCGGCGCATCATAAAAAAGCACCGCACTGCGCCCGCTTCGGGTTTTAAGCTGTCTGTCCTTTGTAAGGTTTACCGCATCATAAAGGGCATTTTGCCCGTCGCCACAGTTAATACCGGAAAGCTTTATTTCTAAAAAACTGCGATTATCGGTTTTAGGTAGTAGGGGTAGCCTCATATAAACATTCCCCCGGTTATTTGGGTAGATTTTTTAGGGATATTTTCTTTACGAAACTTAACAGCCAAAGCATCAAAGCGCTCATTAAAAAGGGCGCTGTATGCGTTAAAACTGGTAAAATCCTTTTCATCAAGGGCAATAATACTGGTTACATAGGCTTCATAAATAAATACATCCTCATTTTTAAGCAACAGCTCGGTATCGGTGTTTAAAAGGTCAAGCGGAGCCTTTTGACCGCCCAGCCCTGCAGGCAACAGAATTTCTGTAGTCAGTTTTTCTTCAAGGTCGTTTACCGCCGATAAAATAACTTCATTTTTGGCGTTTGGATATTTATTCTTTATGGTTATTAAAAAATCTTTAAAGGTCATATTATATCACCTTCATACACAAAGTAAATTCTGCCGCTTTCTAAATTACCACTTTGATAAAGTGCATCATATTCCATTTGGTTTATAAGCTCAAAGGTGGCATTTTTAATTTTGGCATCAATTTCATTTTTGGTGTAGTAGTCGGTAAGGTCAACCTTTTCCCCCTCTAAAACTTGTAACGCTTCGCCGTCCCACCAATAGTCAGGGGTGTCGGTTTGGGCTATATAAATATTATCACCAATTTTAAGGTCGGCTGGTGTTTTACCGTCGGCCCTTGTATAGTCGCCGATAAGCCAACTATCAAGCGTGGCCTTTGTGTCAAAGCAAATGGCGGCCGCCTTACCAAGCGCAATTGCCTTTGCCTCTGCCGCAATATTTTGCAGTGTGGGGTGGGCTAGCAAATTATCGGCCGAGTTATGGTTTTCAATTTCATTTGTTACCGTAGCCATAGCGCTGTTTGCGGCATCCAATGCAGCGTCTGCCTTCTGTGATGCAGTATCAGCCGCAGCGGTTGCCTGTTCAGCGCTTTTTGAGGCGGTATCCATTGCACTGTTTGCCGTATCTGACGCGTTAACTGCTAAATCTTTAAGCTCATTTACCTTATTTATATAATACTGATAAGGGTCATCACTGGCTACGGCAGGCTCAAGCTGTGTATAGCCACTGCCTATAACCGAAATAGCAAACTCATTTGTGGTGGCGCGGGTGTTACCGCTTACCCCAAATACTGACACATACATTATGCCTTCTTTAAGTACCTCAAAGGGTATAAAGCAGCTGTTTTCTTCCAAGGGGGTATGATATACAAGCTCACCCACCCTGAAAACGGCCGTTTTAATAAGCTCCGCCCAGCTTTGGTCAAAGGTAAAGTCGGCCTTTACATATTCTACCGAATCGGCAGTAAGCAGTGATGTGGCTGATAAAATATTACCGCCATTTACCGAAAATTCAATGGTATGGCTTGACATAAAAATTACCTCCAAGCTAAACTGTTCTTTGATAGTCGCTTACCAGCTTTTCCACAAGAGAAGCTACATATTCATCTTGGGTCAGCGAGTTTTGAAGCGCCTGTTCAACAAAGCGGGGAACGGTTACCTCAACACCGCGTTTAATAAGATATGTGCGGTCATTGACCGCCACATAAACATCGTCGCGGTAGCGGCCGTTATCCTTAAAAAGCTTAATGGTAACCGGTTGCTTCATATATTCTTCATTTGCCGAAACATTTGGGATTGTTTTTGCCTCGGCGGGAGTTTTTTTCTTTAAAGCCGCCTTCAACTCTTTAATTTCTTGTTCAAGGGCGGCGGTGGTTTTTCGTTCTGCCATTTATCATATCCTCCAAACGGTAATCTTGGGTTGCCCCAAGATTACCTTAAAAAATTAGTTAGCGTATTCGTCTGCAAAGGTGGAGCATGATTCAACACGAATCATATAGGTTTCAACCAAGCGTTCAGCAGTTTTGGTTGCCTTCCAACCGGCAGATGCCCTTTGGTTAAGGGGGTCAGTGGTACCGGCCGAACCAAGCTGCTTTACAATATGCTCTAAGCCGCCGTTTTCAAGCTCGGTAACACCGTAGGCGTTGGCACCTAAAATAAGGGTGGAATAAACAGAAATGCCGTTTTGACCGCCCTCACCGGGGAAGACCTTCTCATTAGCATCGGCAGTGATTGGACTGTCAATGGTAAATGAGGTAGCATCGGCCGAAACAATCTCACGAAGCTGACCTGCAATGATAACCTTGCGGCCACAAAGCTTTTCGGCATCTTCGGTTGAGATTTGCTCATTAACGCTGATGGTTGTGCTGTCGTTTGCAGCAGTTTTTATGGTCATTTCACGGGCGGTGGATAAAAGGTCCTCGCCGCGGAAAATCTTTGCTTCATTAGATTCAACAAATCTAACATTGCCAATTTTACCAACCTCGCCGTTGAAAAGATTTTCAGGGGCGGAATATTTATGTGCATCCATCCATTCCTCACTGCGCATAAGGTCGTATGCTACATAGGGGTGAATAATGCCAACATAACTGCCGTTAATAGGTTTGGCAAGGTTGTTTTTAAGCTTGGCAGCAGCGCGTAAAATAATATCTACACTAAGCTTGCTGTCAGCAGTAAGTGATGAACGGGCACTAACGGGAGTGCTAACGCCATCTTTAACAACAGGGGCGTACATAACATTGGTACCACCGTTAAGCACCTCACGGGTAACGGTGTCAAGTGTGCGGCCTGCCTGGTCACCAAGTATTTCGGTGGCCTGTACCATATTGGTGTCAATTGAGGTAAGCTCCAGCATATCGGGAATACCTACCCAACCGCCGTACTGTGCAACGGTGGAGCTGACTGTGGATACCTTAAGCTCCTGACCGTCGGGGGTAACGCCCTCTGACAGGGGCTTGGTTGCCTTGGGCAGGGGTGAGTATTTTCTAAACTCAATGGTTTTACCGTTGCCCTTGGGTATTGGGTGCTTTTGACCAAACTGGTCATGCACAAGGTTTTCGTTTGCGTTATCACAAAGGTAGTCCTTGTAATAGGTACGCATATCGTTTGAAAGGGTGGTTTCGTTTTTAATAACTTCGCTCATTAAAATTCTCCTTAAAATCCGATTTTTTCACCCAACATTGCCTTTTTAGCAAGTTCTTTTCGTTTTTCGGGGGTCAGGGTAGATACGCTGCTTTTTGCCGAGTATCCACCCGCCCCCACAACCGCTTCGGTAGGTCTTGCCGCCTTATAGCGCAAACCATCGGTAATGCTTTTTGCGGCAAGCTCGGCACCCCGTTTTGCAGATTCTTCAAGTATTTCATCCAAATGCAAAACCGAGTAGGCGGTGTTATAATCAACTCCCGCATTTAAAAGAGTGTCAAGAGTAGAGTCATTTTGGTCGCTTTTATTTGCAGAAGGCTTTTGTTTGTCCGAACTTATTTTCAAAGGCTCATCAGATGCTTTATTATCGGTTTGATTTATGCCGTTTTGGGCAGTTTTTTGTTCTTTAAACCTTTTGTTAATAATGGACTGAACCTTTTTTGAAAAGGCATCCTTATAAGGGCCCTTTATAAGCTCATCAAACTCTGAAAGGTTTTTATCCTCATCAAAGCTTGGGCTTGGTTTTAAGTCTTGCCCCGCTTGGTCGGTTCCGCCGCTAGGCTCTGTTTGGTTTTTCGGCGTTGCCCTGTCCGTGTTATCATCTGGCGTTGGGCTAAGGCTAAACTCATTTTCTTTTTGCACAAAAAATTCTCCTTTCATCGTCTTTCCGAAGTGTCATACCACTTTTAAAAAAGGCGCCTTTTAAAAAGTGTAACCACAGTATAGCAAAGCCAAAAACCTATTTCCCCCCACTGTTAAAACCGCTTTTTACCAACCCTTAGCTGTACTTGACAAAAAATATACCGCAATGTATAATTATTAGTAGTTTTGTAACTTTTTGTCGATTGATATTTTTATAATGTGGATGTGATTTGTTTGGCAAAAATAGGATTTCGTTCAAGCATATTTGGCTTTAATAAGGACGATGTAAATCTTTATTTATTACAGCTTAAGCAAGAATATAGTGATAAAGAAACCGCCTATAAATTAAAACAGGCAAAGCTTGAAAGTGAGCTTACCGCCCTTAAAGAAAAGCTTGACCAAATGGGTGAAAAGCTTCAAAAGGCTGAGACCGAGCTGGAATATTTTAAAAGCAAAGAAGAAGAAATTGAAAAAATGAGCATAAGCATCGGCACAATGTACCTTATGGCAAAGCAAAACGCCGACCAAATGATACTTAGCGCAGAGCAGTGCGCCAAGGAAATAAATGAATTTTCTGCCCGCCAGCTGGATGCCGCCGCAAAGGCAGGCGAACAGCTTAAAGAGATTAAGGCAAGTGTAGAAAGCTCTACAGGTCGTTTTGCGGATGAAATTAAGGTGCTTACCGCCGATTTAAACGATTCTAAAGAAAGGCTGGAGGCCCGCCTTAACAGTGCCGCCCCCCGCGCCGAAATCACAATGACCGTTCAAAGTGATGAAAATGAGTAATTTTGTTTTAAATTCCAAAGAGCTTAAAACCGCCGCCCAAAGCCTTAAAGCGGGTGATACCGTTTTACTGTCGGGCAGGGTTTATACCGCACGCGATGCCGCACATCAAAGACTTATAGATATGCTAAACAGCGGTGAGGAGCTACCCTTTGACCTTGACGGGGCCACAATTTACTATGCAGGCCCGACCGAGGCACCAAAAGGCCTTGAGGTGGGTAGCTGCGGACCAACCACCTCCTGCCGTATGGATAGCTTTACCCCAACCCTTTTAGAAAACGGACTTTGCTGTATGATAGGCAAGGGTGACAGAAGTGATGATGTTATAGCATCAATGATTAAAAATAAGGCAGTTTATCTTTGCGCCATTGGTGGCGCGGGTGCCTTGGCGGCAAAATGCATTAAAAAGGCAAAGGTTATTGCCTTTTGTGACCTTGGCCCCGAAAGCATAAAGGAATTAGAGCTTAAAGATTTTCCGCTTATAGTTGGTATTGACAGCCTAGGCAATTCACTTTTTATAAAATAAAAATAGCCCCAAACGGTTTTATCCGTTTGGGGCGTTTGTTTTAATTATTACTATTTATTAAGTGTATCTTCGGTGCCTTTGTAAACAAAAAACTTACAAAATAAAAATTCCAGCACAAAGTTGCTAATCATTGTAACACCTAAAACTATGTACTCATTTACACCTGCAGTTTCAGCCAGCTGACCAAGCCAGGTTGAAAGGGGAGTAAATATAAGGTAAAAGCCAAAAACCTTTAACATTGCTATTGGTACATTTGTTGCGGCCTTAAAGGTGTAACGGCGGTTAAAGGTAAAGTTCCAAAGAATTGAAAGTATAAGCGAAATTAAATATGCCGGCCAATATTCAAGCCTTGCAACCTCATTAAGCAGTGTGAATGAGCCTATTTGTATAACCCCTGCCGAAATTGAAAACAGGGTGAATTTAATCATTCTTAAAAGTTCTTTTTTTGAGTTCATTTTGGCCTTCTCCTTTATTTCATACTTTCGTCAAGGCCCACATCAAAGGCAGGTACAAATTCCTTTAAAAATACATCTGCGGCGGGCAGGTTAAGTGCCTTTACCGCCTTTTCACTTGACTTTGCCGCCTTTTCAAATTCCTTATTACCAAGTGATATTTCCTCACGGCATTTAATAAGGGCTGAAAATTTATCGGCCGCCTTAACATACTTTTCGGTCAGCTCATCGGGGCGGTGGCAGGGCAAAAAGTCATCCCTTAAATCTTCGGGGATAAGGTCTAAAAGCTTGTCCTCAGCGGCGGCTTCAATGCTTTTATAGGCCGCTTTTATTTCATCATTATAATATTTAACGGGGGTGGGTAAATCACCCGTTATAACCTCGGCGGTGTCGTGGAACATTGCTGCAACCGCTACACGGTCGGGGTTAATATCCTCACCAAAACGGCGCTTTGCTATAACGGCCAGGCAGTGTGCAATAAAGGCCGTTTCAAGGGTATGCTCACTTAAGGTTTCGGGGCGCAGATTACGCATAAGCGCCCAGCGGTTTATGTATTTCATTCTAAAAAGCATTGCATAGTAATTACTTTTCATTTTACCTCTCCTTAAACTATTCTGTTGCGTTGTTTTCCGTTTACAAAAGACTTGATATTTTCGGCAATTTCATTTACACAGCGCACCCTTGATTCAAAGGCCCCCCAAGCCATATGTGGGGTTAAAATAACATTGGGCATTTCGCTAATACTAACAAAGGGGCTATCACAAGGTAGCGGCTCAAGTGAATAAACATCGGTTGCAAAACCGCCAATAGCACCCGCCTTAACGGCATCGGCTACATCCTTTTCATTTGTAATGGCGCCGCGCGCCACATTTATAAGTATAGCATTATCCTTCATAACGGATAAGGTTTTTTTGTTTATAATTTCTTTGGTTTGGTCGGTAAGGGGCAGATGCAGTGAAATAATGTCCGACTCTTTACAAAGGGTTTCAAGGTCGGTGGTTTGGTACTCACTGTCGGGGGTACGCTTAAAGCAAATAACCCTGCAACCAAAGGCCTCAGCCACCTTGGCAACCTGCCTGCCTATATTACCAAGACCTACAACACCCCATGTTTTGCCATAAAGCTCGTGAAAAACGGGGGTCAAGCAGTTTTGCACACCGCTTGCGGTATATTTGCCCTGCCTTACATATTTTGCATATTCAGGCAGATGTGTCATAAGGGATAATGCCAATGTCACCGTTACCTGCGCTACTGAATGGGTTGAATAGCCCTTAACATTACAAACTGCAACACCCTTTTCCTTGGCGGCGGCGGTGTCAATGTTATCAAAGCCGGTTGCGGTAACGCAAATAAGCTTTAGCTTTGGCAGATTTTCAAGAATTTCTTTTGTAATTTTAACCTTGTTAAGTATTGCAACATCGCTGTTTTTAAGGCGGGTTACGACATCATCACTTTCGGTGGTTTGGTATACAGTAAGGTTGCCCAGTGACTGCCAAACATCAAAGGTAATATCACTGCCTAAAGTAGCGGCATCCAAAACTGTAATGTCCATAAAATATACCCACCTTCTTTTTAAATATTCCATTGATTATTATACCAAAAACTGTTATAATATCAAGTGTAGATTTTTTTAAAACTTAAAGGGGGTGGCAAAATGCAGCTTTCACTAAGCGGTAATATAAAAAGCAAAAAGTATACCGACCTTTTATTTTTAATGCTAATTTTTGCCGCCATACTTCGTTTTGCCATTGGTGTTGGCTATTACAACCCGCAGGACACTTTATGGTATAAAGAGTGGGTGCTGGGTCTTAACAGTGGTCTGTTTGATATATATTCCCGCGCAGAGCAAATAAGCCTTGACTACCCGCCAATATACCTTTTCTTTTTAAGAATAACAGGCTTTGCTTATGATGCCTTTGGCGCCGAGGTTCACCCCTATGCCGATATGTTTTTAATGAAATTTTGGCCAATAGTAGGGGATGTTATTTGTGGACTTGCCCTGTATTTGGTCTTTAAGGCAAAAAGTCCCAAAACAGGTCTTATTGCGGCAGGTCTTTGGCTTTTTAACCCAACCACAATATTTAATAGTTCATTTTGGGGCCAAACCGATTCAATAATGTGCCTTATGCTTTTAATAAGCTTTGTTGCACTTGAAGAAAATAAACCACTGCTTGCCTGCCTTTTATTTGCACTTAGCGGTATGACAAAATTCCAGTGCCTTTTCTTTACCCCCGTATTTTTAATGGAACTGTTTGTACGCTTTAGACTTGCCAGCTTTTTAAAGGGCATAGCGGTAGCGGCCGTAACTGTTGCCGCGGTCTTTATTCCCTTTATGGTAGGGTCGGGCAATCCTCTGCTGTTTTTTGATGTTTACCTAAAAGGTCAGGGTCAGTACCCTTTCTGTACACTAAATGCCTTTAATGTATATGGTATATTTGGTCTTAACTGGGTGGAGGATAATATAGGTCTTATTTCACTTCACACCATTAGCCTTGTTTTGGTGGCAGTTTCGGTCATTGGACTTATTGCGGTTTATGTCTTTGCTAAAAGACGCTCGGTATGGGTTTTAGGCTTTTTATTTATGAACACACTTTTTATGTTTATGACCCGTATGCATGAGCGGTACCAGTTTGTTGTTTTGGTATTTATTCTTATGGCGGCTTTGGTGCATAAAAAGCGTAGCTTCTTTTACTGTTTTATTGGCATAAGCCTTATTACACTTATAAATCAGCTTGTTCCAATGTTTGCCTGGCGCAGTGAACAATCGGTATTTAATACCTATTATGGGCAGTTAATGCAAACATTTTCTGTGCTTAATGTAATCTTATATGTTATAAGCGGGGCGGTTGCCTTAAAATATCTTTTTGAAAAGGTACCCGAGGTAAGTCCTGCACCAAAATCTAATGAAGAAGGAGATGCAGCTTTATGAGTTTTACAGCCATTAAAAACGGGGCGCTTGGCATAAAAAAAGAAAGATACCTTTCCACCTTTTTATTTGCACTGCTTACCGCCGCTGTAATCTTTATTCCTTTTATTATTTATGATAAGGGCTATTTCCTTTTTTATGGTGATTTTAATGTTCAGCAAATACCCTTTTATCAGCAGTGTCATGCCGCAATTCGCGCGGGCAATTTTGGCTGGAACTGGAACACCGATTTAGGTGTAAATTTTATAGGCTCATATTCATTTTATACCTTGGGCAGTCCGTTTTTCTGGTTAACATTACCCTTTCCCAATGCTTGGGTACCTTATATGATGGGTCCGCTTTTGGTGCTTAAATTTGCCTGCAGCGCCCTTACCGCATACTGCTATATTCGCCGTTTTACCCGCACCCCCGAGGGGGCAAGGCTTGGCGCACTGCTTTATGCATTTTCGGGCTTTTCGGTTTATAATATTTTCTTTAACCATTTCCATGAGGCGATTGTTTTCTTCCCGCTTTTACTTCTTTCGGTTGAGCTACTAATTACCGAAAATCGTCGCGGATTTTTTGCCGCAATGGTTGCCATCACCGCCATTACCAACTATTTCTTCTTCTTTGGTATGGTTGTGTTTGTAGTAATATACTGGCTTGTAAGGGTATTTTCGGGTTGCTATAAAATGCGTTTTTCACGCTTTTTGTGGTTTGTTTTTGAGGCGGTTTTGGGACTTTTGATTTCGGCCGCAATAATACTGCCCACCTGCTATGCCGTTTTGGCCAATAGCCGAATTGGTGAAATTTCGGTAGGTTGGAATGCAATTATGTACGGTAAAGAACAAATTTACCTTAACATTTTAGAATGCTTTTTCTTCCCGCCCGATATTCCCGCAAGGCCTGTTTTCTTCCCCGATGCCGATGTTAAGTGGTCATCCCTTGGCGGATGGTTGCCACTGTTTTCTATGGTTGGCGTTTTTGCCTTTATGCAGCAAAAAAAGCATACCTGGCAGCGCCGTTTAATTGGTATATCAATCTTTATGGCACTTGTGCCTATACTCAACAGTGCATTTTATATGTTTAATGCGGCATATTATGCCCGTTGGTATTATATGCCAATACTGATTATGTCACTTATGACCGTTCAGTGCACCGAAGATACCGAAATTCATTTTAAATCTCCCTATAAATGGGTAATGGGTATAACCTTGGCCGTCACACTTGTTTTCGGTCTTTTCCCGCGTGAGATTGAAAACGGTGAGATAACCAAGTGGGGGCTTTACACCAATGATGAAAGCTTTTACATCTACCGATTTATAGCAACCGCGGCAATAGCCATTATTTCGCTTTTGGTACTTGGTATGCTGCTTATGATTCTTAAAAAGCAGCGCAAGCAGTTTTTCAAAACTGCAACGGCGATTGTCTGCATAATAAGTGTTATCTATTCGGTTTATTTTATTGGCACCGGCAAAAGTCACTCTTATGAGTCAGAGGTGGTTATCAACGACCTTATTGAGGCCGATATAACCCTGCCCGATGATAAAGACACCTTTAGAATAGATGTTTTTGATGGCATTGATAATACAGGTATGTTTTTAGATTACCAAACCATAAATGCCTTCCATTCGGTTGTGCCCACATCTGTTACCGAGTTTTGGGAGTATGTTGGTGAGGACAGGGGCGTAGCCAGTAGACCCACCACCGATTCCTATGCCACACGCAGTCTGCTTTCTGTTAAGTATTTACTTGTGCGTGAGGGTGGCGAAAGCTTTACCGATGAGCTTGGCGAGCCCAAAATGCCCGGCTTTGAATTTTTCAGCCACGAAAAGGGCTATGATGTTTATGTAAATAATAACTACCTGCCAATGGGCTTTGCTTATGATTATTATATGACCACCGCCGAGGCCGATGAAATTGGCGAACAAAGCCGTTCAAACGCCATGCTTAAAGCGGTGATGTTAAATGATGAGCAGGTTTTAAAATATGGTCGTTGGCTTAAAAATATTTCAGATTTTGAAATTGAGGAGCCAATTGAAACTGCTGGTGATGAATCAATAGAAAATCAGACCGATACTTATGATGATTTTGAGGTTGATGTTCAAACATCCGAAGCCAGCACCGATGCGCTTGACAATTTTTATTACACTGCCGATGAACTGATTGCCGATACCTTGGCATTAAAGCAAAACGGCATAACCGATTTTGAAAAAACCAACCAAGGCTTTAGCGCTGAAATTACCCTTGATAGTGATAACCTTGTGTTCTTCTCGGTACCCTTTGAGGATGGCTGGAGCGCAACGGTAAACGGTGTGCCTGTTTCGGTTGAAAGGGTTAATGTTGGCTTTATGGCGGTACCCGCCGCCAAGGGTCATAATAAAATTGTCTTTACCTATACTACACCCGGACTTGCGCTTGGCGTAAAAATCACCATAGTTGCTTTGGCGGTTTGGCTTGTTTACACCATAGTTTGCGGCGTGTTAAGTAAAAAGGGCAAAATGGCGGTTACAGAATATCCCGAAGGGGTAAAAATGCTTGAAAAATTTAAAGCAGATGTAGCCGAAGAGCTAATGCTTGAAGCCAATGAAAGCCGTGAGGCAGAGGACTATTTTGATATTGAACTGACAGATAGTGACCTTTATGGCGATAATGAGGATATTGGTTTCAATCGCGGTTTTTGGATTAAGACCGATGAAGATGAAAATCCCTTAAATAATGAGGAAGAATAAATGCCAAGATTTTTTAAACAAAATTTTGAACAAGAGCCCTTTATTGACGGGGCAGATGCCAAGCATATAGCCCGATCGCTTCGTATGCGTGTGGGTGAAAAGCTGGTGGTTAGTGATAGCAAAGGCACCGATTATAACTGCCAAATATCTGCCCTTACCGATGATAGGGTGGCGCTTGATATTTTAGAAAAAACTCCCTGCCAAAGTGAGCCCGATATTATAGTTACCCTTTGCACCTGCCTTTTAAAGGGTGATAAGTTTGAATCGGTTATTCGCCACTCGGTGGAGCTTGGTGTGGGTGAGATTTTACCCCTTATTTCCACCAACTGTGTATCCCGCCCCGATGCAAAGTCCCTTAAATCCAAGGGTGAGCGTTGGCAAAAAATTGCCAATGAGGCGGCAGGTCAGTGTGGCAGGGGCATACTTCCCACCGTGCTTCAGGCGACCGACATCACCGACCTTGCCAAAAGAATTGGTGAATACGATTTGGTGCTGTTTTTCTATGAGGCGGGCGGCGCCCCACTTGGTGAAACCCTTTGGGATAATGATAAAGCCAAAAAAATCGCAGTAATAACAGGACCCGAGGGTGGCTTTACCGCTAAGGAGGCCGAAATGCTAAGTGCCGCAGGCGCCAAAACCATATCTCTTGGAAAGCGCATACTTCGTGCCGAAACGGCACCACTTGCCGCACTTACGGGCATAATGCTTCTTACCGATAATTTAGAATAAGGACAGTTTTTATGAAGATGTTTTCAAAGTTTAAAAAAGCACCAAGCGGCGGCTTTGACTATATAATAGCGGGTCTTGGTAACCCCGGTATGCAGTATGAAAAAACCCGCCACAATATAGGCTTTATGGCAATTGATGCCCTTTTAAAGGATTTAGGGGCAGATGCCAACCGCAATAAGTTTGACAGCCTTTATGCCGATGTAAAAATTGGTGATAGCCGTTGCCTTATTTTAAAGCCCCAAACATATATGAATAATTCCGGCAAGGCCATTAGTGCCGCCGCTTTATTTTATAAAGTGCCGATTTCAAATATAATAGTAATATCTGATGATGCCGCGTTGGATGTTGGACGACTTCGTATACGCTCAAAGGGTTCGGCAGGCGGTCATAACGGCCTTAAGGATATCATAGAATTATTAGGCTCAGAGGAATTTCCGCGCATTAAGCTTGGCGTTGGGCAAAAGCCCCACCCCGATTATGATATTAAAGACTGGGTGCTTGGCAAATTCCCAAAGGAGCAGGAAAAACCCCTTGCCGAAATTGTATCATTGGCGGCCGATGCCGTTAAGTGTTTGGTAAAGCTTGGCACCGACACCGCAATGAATAGATATAACCGATAAGGTTAATATATTTTTCTAAGATTTTAATCTTGGGGGAAGCAATGCAGTTTTTAGTAAACACAGTGGGTAACATACCCGCAATAAATAGTGCAGTTAACACCGTAACGGGGGAGGGGGTCTCTCCTGTTGCGGCTTTTGGCGTGCCCGATTTAGCCCGCAGTATAGTGGCTTTTCATACATCGCAAAAATTGGGCAAGCCGGTTTTGGTTATAACCGAAACCGAAGCCGAAGCCAGGCGTATGGCAAATGATACGGCATCTGTCGGTGGTCTGTCGGCCGTTTACCCCTCAAGGGACTTTAACTTTTTAAACACCCTTGGCACCTCAAAGGAATATGAGCATCAGCGCATTGCCGCCCTTTGGAAGTTTTTAAATGGGCATATCAATGTTCTTTTTGCCGATATTGAAGCCTTTACCCAAAAAACCATTTCTCCTGCCGCCCTTAGCAACTCCGTAATAACCATTAAAACAGGCAGCGAAATAAATCTTACTACCCTTTCAAAAAGCCTTGTAGATATGGGCTACGATTTGACCGAGCAGGTGGATGGCATAGGTCAGTTTTCGGTGCGCGGCGGTATAATTGATATATTTTCCCCCGCTTATGAGCAGCCTGTAAGAATTGAGCTTTGGGGTGATGAGGTTGATTCTATTGCCTTTTTTGACCCTGCCGACCAACGCAGGGCAGAAGCCTTGGATGATGTAACCATTCTTCCCGCAGGTGAATTTTCGCTTGATAATGAAAGCCTTATAACCTGCCTTAAAAACGCATTAAGTGATAAAAAAGTCACGGGCGAAAAGGCAATTTCGTTAGTAAACGGTGATATTGATGTTTTACTGTCGGGCGGCACCATTAACACCGACCGCTATATGCACCTTATCCCAAATCCCGCCGTATTTTTAAGCGACTATATTTCAGACGGTCTTATTATTTTAAGTGAAAATCGCAACATTTTATCCCGCCTAAAGGGTCTTGAAAAATCACGACTTGACCTTATAGGCGATTTGGCACAGCAGGGTATTGCAACCAAAAAAACGCCCCCGTTTTTCAGTGGCAAGGCCGACCTTGAAAAGCTTATAGAAAGCACAAAGACCTTGTATTTAGATAGCTTTGTGGGTAGCAGTCATCTTGTTGCCCCTAAAAATATATCCACCGCCTTTATTAAGCAACTTACCCCTTGGGGCGGCGGTATGGATGTACTGCTTGATGATATTCGCCCCGCTATAAAAGCCCACAAAACAGTGGTTATTTTGGCAGGCAATTTAAAGGGCGCCGAAATACTTCAAAATCAGCTTGAAACTAACGGCATAAAGGCACAGCTTGTAGGCGGGGATGATATTGTAGCGGGCTTTGGTGTTTTTGTTTTGCCAAACAGCCTGTCAGCAGGTCTGGAGCTTGTTGACCAAAATATGCTGGTTATCGCCCATAAGCCCTTAAACCTTGCCGCCAAATCTAAAAAAAGGCGCAGTAAAGGTGAAGCCTTTAATTCATTAGATGAACTTAAAATCGGCGACTATGTGGTGCATTATGCCCACGGTATAGGTCAGTTTGACGGTATCCACCGCATTGAAACGGGAAGTGTGGTTAAGGACTATATAAAAATTAAGTATAAAGGCACCGATGTTTTATATGTGCCGGTAACCCAGCTTGATTTGGTATCAAGGTATATTGGCGGCTCGGGTGAGGGCGGACCGCCCCTGCACCGTTTAGGCTCGGCAGAATGGCAAAAGGCAAAAACCAGAGTTCGCGCCGCCGTTAAGGATATGGCAAAGGAGCTTACCCGCCTTTATGGTGAGCGCCTTAAGGTTAAGGGTCATGCCTTTATGGAGGATAATGAACTTCAAGCCGATTTTGAAGCCCGCTTTCCTTATGAGGAGACCGATGACCAGCTGCGCGCCATAAATGAAATTAAGGCAGATATGCAGCGCCCCGTTCCAATGGACCGACTGCTTTGCGGTGATGTTGGCTTTGGCAAAACAGAGGTTGCACTGCGCGCCGCCTTTAAATGCGTGCAGGAGGGTAAGCAGTGCGCCATTTTGGTGCCCACCACCATTTTGGCTTGGCAGCATTATTTAACCGCGACCGAGCGGTTTGGCGATTTACCTGTAGAAATAAAAATGCTGTCCCGTTTTTGCACCAGGGGTCAGATTAAAAAAACGGTTGAGGGGCTAAAACGCGGCGATGTTGATTTGGTTATCGGCACCCACCGTATGATATCGGCCGATGTTAAGTTCCGCGATTTGGGACTTGTTATTATTGATGAGGAGCAACGCTTTGGTGTTGCCCAAAAAGAAAAACTTAAAACTCTGTTTAATGCGGTGGATGTTTTAACCCTGACAGCCACCCCAATTCCGCGCACCCTTAATATGGCAATGTCCGGTATTAGGGATATGTCCTCAATTGAGGAGGCCCCGCAGGACAGACAGCCCGTTCAAACCTATGTAATGGAGCAAAACAGCGCCGTCTTGTTGGAGGCAATAAATAAAGAGCTCCGCCGCGGTGGTCAGGTTTATTATTTGCATAATAGGGTGGAAAGCATTACCCACTGCGCCGCAAGGCTAAAGGCACTTCTGCCCGATGCCAGAATAGGCATTGCCCACGGCAAA
>JAFNZJ010000017.1 GCA_017382915.1 Clostridia bacterium
ACGAAACTTAGCTTTTGGTGATATACTTTTCATCGGAAAAACAACTCCTTTGTGCCGATGTTTAGTGTGGTTACTTTCATCTTAACACATTTGAGTTGTTTTTTCTATTTTTACTGTTACCTATCTATTGTATCATAACAAGAATTGGTGGTTTTTAAAATAAAAATTCTATAATCAAAAACAACCCTTCTTGGGGCGGTACACTATATATTGTGTACCGCCCCTTTTGTATACACAATTCGACAAAATTTTTTTGAAAAATTCACAAAAAATATTAAAAAAACTCTTGCATTATGGGCAAAAGTTTTTTATAATAGAACCATCAAAGTGGTGGAAAGTGGAGCAAAAACCCATTTTGAGACAATAATTGTGGTGAAAAAGGAGGGGTTAAAATGTTTTTCGGTGAGTATCAACATAATGTTGATAAAAAAGGCCGTGCCTTTATTCCATCAAAATTCCGTGAAGAATTGGGCGAAAGCTTTATGATATGCCGTAGCATTGACAGTCGCCCCTGCCTTCGTGTATATTCTGCCGAGCAATGGGCCGTGCTTGATGAAAAGCTACGCGCCCTTCCTGCCCGTGCAGGTGACTTTAAAAGAAAAATTTATTCAAGCGCTACCAGCCTTGAATGTGATTCACAGGGTCGTATACTTATTCCTGTTAAGCTTCGTGAGTTTGCAGGGCTTGGCGGTGAAGCCAGCTTTATAGGTATGTCAGACTTTTTTGAGGTTTGGAATCCCGATAATTGGAATAATGAAGATTCTGAGTGCAGTGAAGACCGTATGGACGAAATTGCCGAAGAGTTTAATTTGTAAGAGGGTAGTGAAAAATGGAATTTTCACACATCTCGGTACTGCTTAATGAATCAATAAATGCATTAAACATTAAACCCGACGGAATTTACCTTGATGGAACTGCAGGTGGGGGAGGACACTCTGCCCAAATTGCCGCACGCCTAAAGGGCGGCAGACTTATTGCCCTTGACCGCGACCCCGATGCCATCATTGCCGCAGGGCAAAGGCTAAAGGGCCTACCGGCAGAGGTTATTAGGTCAAACTTTAAAGATTTTGATAAGGTTTTAGATGATTTAGGCATACAGGGTATTGACGGTATGCTTTTAGATTTAGGGGTTTCATCCCACCAGTTGGATGAGGCAGAGCGCGGTTTTTCATATCATAATGATGCCCCACTTGATATGCGTATGGCAAAGCAGGGCACAACCGCCGCTGATTTGGTAAACACACTGTCCGCAAATGAAATTGCTGATATTTTGTTCCGCTATGGTGAGGAAAAGTTCAGTTACAAAATAGCAAATGCAATTGTTAGTGAAAGGCAAAAAGCCCCAATAACAACCACAGGCCGCTTGGCAGAGATAATATCGTCTGCAGTGCCTGCCGCCGCCAGGCGCGACGGACACCCGGCAAGAAAAAGCTTTCAAGCAATTAGAATTGCGGTTAATGGTGAGCTTGATGCCCTGCAGGAGGTTTTACAAAAAGCCTTTTATCGTTTAAATAAGGGCGGCGTGCTTGCCGTAATAACCTTCCATTCGTTGGAGGATAGAATGGTAAAGCTTGCCTTTGCCGAATTTACAAAGGGTTGTACCTGTCCACCCGATTTTCCCATATGTGTTTGCGGCAAAACCCCAGACGGTAAATTGGTTTCAAAAAAGCCAATTATTCCAAGCGATGAGGAAATTAAAAATAATGCCCGCAGCCGAAGTGCAAAGCTGCGTGCTATTGAAAGACTATAATATTAAAGGAGCGTAAAAACATTGAATAATTTAAAATATTATGAAGATTCATTAGCCTATGATTTTAATATGTTTGCTCCTGCCCAGAAGGCTGAAATCCCTAAAAAGGGTAAGATAATTGATATTCCGGAGGCACAAAAAAAGCGTGCCCTTCGCCGCAAGAAGGCGGCAAGCGGTATTTCGGGCAAGGTTTCGGTAATCGTTATTACCGCATTTATACTTGCAATGCTTGGCGGTAATGTATTGCTTCGTGCCCAAATAACCGAAACCGAGCAAGAAATTGCTAAAATGGAGCAAAAAATAAGCGTTGCTGAAAGCAAATTGGCCGCCGTTAATTTTGAAATGGAGCAAAAGCTTTCATACAGTAATTTAGAACAGGCCGCAACCGCACTTGGTATGCGTAAGATGGATAAAAGCCAAATTGTGTATATTAAGGCCAACCAAGACAACAAGGCTGTTTTAGGCGGCGGGGAGCTATCGGCAGAGAATAATTAGTAAAAATTTAACATAATCTAAAATGATACCGGCGGGAGTTAAAATTTTTTAACTCTCGTTTTGGGCGTTTTATTAACATTAAAATTTTAAGGGGTGAATAGGCGTTGAAGGTTAAGGGACCCAGCAGACAAATGGTAAAAAGAACTATTAGAATAATGGTTGCCACCGTACTTGCAACCGTTACTATTACAAGTTTTAGACTAGTTGATATTATGCTTATTCACGGTGAAGAATATCAAAGCAAAGCATCTGCACAACAATTGCACGATGCCAATATTGCGGCTGAGCGCGGCAATATTTATGATGCAAATATGAATGTTTTGGCCAAAAGCGCCACCGTTTGGACCGTTTATGTTACCCCAAACGACCTAACCAAGCTTGATGATGCTGAATGTGAAAAGGTTAAAAAAACCATTTCAGAAAATTTGGCTGAAATTTTGGCGTTAGAGCCCGAAAGCATACGCGAAAAGCTTGATAAAACATCAAGATATTATGTTGAAATCAAGAAAAAGGTCAGTGAAAAGGATGCCAACAGGGTGCGTGAGTTTATAAGCGCCAATAAGGACTTAAAGCTTGGCAACTATATTGGTATTGATGAAGCAACCACCAGATATTATTCTGAAAACATAGCCTCAACGGTTTTGGGCTTTGTAGGTGATGATAACCAAGGTCTTTCAGGACTGGAGCTTACTTATGAGGAGGAGCTTACAGGCGTTTCGGGTAGGGTAGTGGCCGCCAAAAACGCAAACGGTGCAGATATGCCCTTTAGTTATGAAAAGGTTGTTGATGCCCAACCCGGTAATTCTTTGGTGCTTACCATTGATTCTTATGTTCAGTATGTTGCCGAAAAGCATTTAGAAACGGCAATTGTCAATAATAAGGTTGCTGAACGCGGCGCTTGTCTTATTATGAATGTTAAGACGGGTGCGGTTTTGGCAATGGCAACCAAGGGCGATTTTGACTGTAACAGTCCCTTTACTTTAAGCGCAGATGACCAAAAACTGGTTGATGAGCTTGAGGGAGAGGAGCGGAGCAAAAAATTAGCCGAGCTTAGAAACCGCCAATGGCGTAATAAGGTTGTATCTGACGCTTATGAGCCAGGCTCAGTATTTAAGGTTATTACCGCTGCTATAGGTATTGAAGAGGGTGTTGCTAACCTTAACACCAGTTGTAATTGCCCTGGTTATATAGTAATAGCAGGTCAAAGATATTCTTGCCATAAAAAAATTGGTCACGGCACACAAAATTTAACCCAAGCAACAATGAATTCCTGCAACCCGTTTTTCATTTCGCTTGGTCAGTCAATTGGTGCCAAAACCTTTTCAAAATACTTTAAGGCATTTGGCCTTACCGAAAAAACAGGCATTGATTTGGCGGGTGAAGCCTCCTCACAGTATCATAGTGAGGCAAATATGGGCCCTACCGAGCTTTCTTCAACTGCCTTTGGTCAGACCTTTAAGGTTACACCTATTCAGCTATTAACTGCAGTTTCGGCCGCAGTTAACGGCGGATATTTGGTTAAACCACATGTCGTTGATAAGATTATTGACCATGAGGGTAATATAGTAAAAACCACCAGTACCGAAACCAAAAGACAGGTAGTATCTAAAGAAACATCAAAGCTTGTTTGCCAGTTAATGGAAGCCGTTGTTAAAGAGGGCGGCGGTCAAAACGCATATGTACCGGGGTACCGTATCGGCGGTAAAACAGGTACTTCGCAAAAGGTTTCAGAAATGCTTGAAAGCGGTCAAAGAAGGCTTTATGTAGCATCTTTTTGCGGTGTTGCCCCCATTGACAACCCCGAAATTGCAATGATATTTTTACTTGATGAGCCGCAGGGTGTAAACTATTACGGTGGTACTATATCGGCTCCCCCCGGCGGTCAAATACTGTCAGAAATTTTGCCCTATTTAGGCTATGAGCCGCAGTATACCGAAAAAGAGCTTGAAAGCCTTGCAAAATCGGTACCTAATGTTATAGGCAAAAGCGTTTCAACCGCTAAAGAGATGGTAACAGCCGCAGGTCTTACCTATAAAGTTGTGGGTAGCGGTGAATTGGTACAAAAGCAACTACCCGAAAGCGGTGCAATGGTTATTGATAAGGGTATGGTTATTTTATACACCGAAGATAACGCAAAAGAACAAACCACCACTGTACCATCATTTGTAGGTTATACACCTTCACAGGTTAATTCACTTGCCGCACAGTATGGATTAAATGTTCATTTTAAAGGCAACCTTAATACAAGCAAGGCTGTAGTTTCATATCAGCAAAGCGTTGCTAAGGATGCCGTAGTAGGTAAGGGAACTGTGGTTGAGGTTTATTTTAGAAGTAATGAAACAGGTGACATTGGCGCCTAATTTTCCTTTGTTTTAGCGAGAGGTTTTAGCATTATGAAGCTTAAAGAACTGATTTTTGACTGTCCAAAACAGTACGAAGATTTAAAGGTTAATAATATTACAGATGATTCGCGCAAGGTGACCGCGGGTGATTTATTTGTATGCATTAACGGTCCCGTTGCCGATGGTCATAACTTTGCAAAAGCGGCGGTAGAAAAAGGTGCTGCTTTGGTTGTTGCTGAGCGCGATTTAGGACTTGAAAATCAGATAATTGTTGATGATACCCATAAGGCTTTTGCCACCATTTGCGGCAATTGGTTTAATAATCCCCAAAACAAGCTTAAGGTTATTGGTGTTACAGGCACCAACGGAAAAACCTCGGTTTGTTATATGATTAAAACAATACTTGAAGCTCTAGGTCATAAGGTTGGGCTTTTGGGTACAATTCAAAATATTATAGGTGATGAAATATTACCTTCTAAAAATACAACCCCCGGCGTTTTTGAATTATATGACCTTTTTAACAAAATGGTAAACGCAGGCTGTGAATATGCCGTTATGGAGGTTTCATCACATTCACTTGACCAGCGCAGGGTTGAGGGTGTAAAATTTGCCGCTGCGGTATTTACCAACCTTACCCAAGACCACCTTGATTACCACGGCACTATGGAAGATTACTTTCTTGCCAAGAAAAAACTGTTTGATGTAAGTGATTTAGCGGTAATCAATATTGATGATGAATATGGCAAACGTATTGCCGCAGATACTAAATGCAAGGTTGCAACATATTCGGCAGTATCTAATGACAGTACCTTTACTGCAAAGGGTATAAACTTTAAGCCCGATGGTGTATCATACGATATAGTTGGCTTTGGTGCAATTGGCAGAATTCGTCTTAAAACTGCAGGTAAGTTTTCGGTTTATAATTCCTTGGCGGCGGCGGTTTGCGCTAAAGAGCTGGGACTACCGCTTAATGAAATTACCACTGCACTTAGCGCTTTAGAGGGCGTTAAGGGTAGGGCAGAGGTAGTCAAAACCAATAAAGATTACACAATAATAATTGACTATGCACATACCCCCGACGGACTTTCAAATATTCTTAACACCTTTAAAGAATGCCCTAAAAACCGTCTGGTTGTGCTTTTTGGTTGCGGCGGTGACCGTGATAAAACCAAACGCCCCAAAATGGGTGCTGTGGCGGCAAGGCTTGCCGACTTTGTCATTGTTACAAGTGATAATCCCCGTACCGAAGAGCCGGGCGAAATTATTAAGGATATTTTAGAGGGTATGAAGGATATTTCAACCCCTTATAAGGTTATTGAAAACCGCATTGATGCCATAAATTTTGCGGTTGCAAATGCTAAAACAGGTGATATAATAGTATTAGCAGGTAAGGGTCATGAAACCTATCAAATAATAGGTCATGATACCATCCATTTAGATGAGCGTGAAGTTATTGCCGATGCTTTGGCAAAACTGGGCGGCTAAAAAACTGATAGGGGATTTGTAAATGTTTGATTTATTACCTATTTTAACCGTAATAGTAGCATTTTTTGCGGTTTGTGCACTGGGCTTTGTAGTTATCCCTTTTTTAAAAAGGCTTAAATTTGGTCAAACTATAAGGGAAGAAGGACCCAAATGGCACGAAAGCAAAAGCGGTACCCCAACAATGGGAGGAATAATGCTTTTTGCAGGTATTTCCATTGCTGTTATTTTTGCAATTATTTGTTCATTTATATTTAGTGGCAATTTAACAACCGAATTTTCAGACGGCACCAGAACCGCACATTGGGTAGCTGCTTTCGGTCTGGCAATAGGTATGGGTCTTATAGGCTTTGTTGATGATTTTATTAAGGTTGTAAAAAAACGCAATTTAGGACTTACAGCAAGGCAAAAAACCTTTGCGCAGCTATTGGTTTCGGCCGTATACTTAATTGCACTTATGATTGGCGGTATGAAAACCACCTATATACCCTTTATTGGCGATGTTAATGTACTTTCGGGTGTAGGTCTTATCTTTTGGCCAATAGCACTGTTTTTCATTTACGGCTTTACCAATGCCGTTAATCTTACTGACGGTGTTGACGGACTTGCATCATCGGTTACACTTGTTGTTTGCTGTGCATTTATGATAATTGCAGGCATAACAAATTTCCGCGGTGCTAACATACTTGCCGCCGCAGGTGCAGGCGCTTGCCTTGGCTTTATTATGTGGAATGCACACCCCGCAAAGGTGTTTATGGGTGATACAGGTTCAATGCTTCTTGGCGGACTTGTTGTAGGACTTTCATTTGCGGTAGGTAGGCCAATTTTACTTATTTTGGCAGGACTTATTTATTTGATTGAAGCATTTTCGGTAATGCTTCAGGTTGCATATTACAAAAAAACCAAAAAGCGTATTTTTAAAATGACACCTATTCACCATCACTTTGAAATGTGTAAGTGGAGTGAAGAAAAAATAGTTTTTGTTTTTTCAGTAGTAACACTTATTGGTTGCTTAATTGCAATTTTACCCGTAATTTTAAAACTGTAATATTTAACTAATGAAAGGAAGACCGGCGTGGAAAAGGGCAGAAAAACAGTTACAAAAAAGCATTGGTACTCCGATTTTTGGCAAAAGGGAAAAATGGATATCGGCTTTTTTGCGCTTGTTTGCATTCTGCTTACGGCTGGTCTTCTTATGCTTTTTTCGGCCAGTTACGCCTATGCTTTAGCCTATTTTGGTGATAGCTACCACTTTATAAAAAGGCAATTGATTTTTGCTATAGTTGGTTTTGGCTTTATGCTGCTTGCATCAAAAATCAATTACCGTGTTTACCGCAAATTTGCGTGGGTTATTTATGTTGTTTCGGCAGCAATGCTGGTTTTCCTTTTAATAATGCCGCCAATGCTTGAGGGCGCAACACAAAAGCGCTGGCTGGTTATTGGGTCATTTAGTTTTCAGCCCTCTGAAATAGCAAAGTTTGCAATAATTTTATTGTTTTCACACCTTATTACACAAAATTATAAAGCAATGACAGGTTTTAAATTCAGCGTGCTGATTTTAGGCGGACTACTTGCCTTTATTTGCGGATTGGTTGTTGTTGAAACCCACCTTTCTGCCACAATTTTAATATTCTGCATTGGTGTTTGCCTTATGATAGTGGGTGGATTAAAGGGCAGATATATTGGCTTTGGCGCAGGTGCAGGCGCACTGGGTGTTGGACTTATTATTACAACCGGCGTCGTTGGATATGGCGGTGACAGATTTAAGTATTGGCTTGACCCCTGGGCAGACGCACAGGGTAAGGGCTACCAAACAATTCAGTCATTACTTGCTATTGGCTCGGGTGGACTTTTCGGTCGCGGTTTTGGCCTTTCAAGACAAAAACACCTTTGGGTGCCGGAGCCACATAACGATTTTATTTTTTCAATAGTATGTGAAGAGCTTGGTCTTATTGGCGCAATGGTAATCATTATTTTGTTTTGCGCCCTTGTTTGGCGTGGATTTAGCATTGCAATGAAGGCGCCCGATAAATTCGGGTCACTTATGGCTGTAGGACTTACCTTCCAAGTGGGACTTCAAGCAATACTCAATATATTGGTTGTTACCAATACAATACCAAACACAGGTATAAGCCTGCCGTTTTTTAGTTATGGTGGTACGGCTCTTGTGTTGTTACTAACCCAAATGGGTATAGTCCTTTCAATATCGCGCAGTATAAACGCTAAACAATAATCTTTATCCGAAAGGAAAAAACTATTATGCATATATTATTTGCAGGCGGAGGTACCGCAGGACACATAAATCCTGCCCTTGCGGTAGCAGGTTACATAGTAAAAAAACACCCCGATGCTAAAATAAGTTATATTGGTAAAAAAGGCGGTATGGAAGAACGCCTTGTTAAAAATCAAGGTTATGATTTTTACGGCATTGATGTTGCGGGCTTTCAGCGTAAAATATCGCTTAAAAACATCGCCAGAAATATTAGCGCCGTTCAAAAGGCGGTAACATCATCTGCCCGTTCTGCCAAACTGCTTAAAACCTTAAAACCCGAT